>CAZXZF010000106.1:0-3713 GCA_964645095.1 uncultured Desulfocurvus sp.
GCAGGCCCGGCCGATGCTTCCGGCGCTTCCGATGCTTCCGACGCTTCTGATGCTTCCGGCGCTTCCGGCAGGCCCAGGGCCGCGCGCACGCTCTCGATGCCGCGCGCCTCCACGAACCGCGCCGTGCGCTGGCACTTTTTGGCGTTCTCGGCATAGTGCGCCAGCACCCGGCCCACCAGCGCCAGGGCCTCGTCCGCGTCCAGCCCGGAGGCCAGCTCGTCGCCCACGCGCGGGCGGCCGCCGGCGTTGCCGCCAAAGACAACCGTCCAGCCATTCTTGCGGCCCACCAGCCCGATGTCGCGCACATAGGACTCGCCGCAGCACATGGGGCAGCCGGACACGCCCACCTTGACCTTGGCGGGCAGGCCCTGGCCGTCGAACATGGCCTCCAGCCGCGCGCCCAGGCCCAGGGAGTCCTGCTGGCCGTAGCCGCAGGCCGTTGTGCCGGGGCAGGCCTGCACGTAGTGCACGCCGTGCTTCACCGCGCGGCCCTCGCCCATGCTTAAGGACGCCCAGACCGTGGGCACGTCCGAGGCCTTGATGCCCACCAGGGCGATGCGCTGGCCCGAGGTCAGCTTGGCGATGGGGATGTCGAACTGGCGGATGGCCCGGGCCAGGGCCTCCAGCTGGTCTGCGGTGATGATCCCGGAGGGCAGGCGCGGAATGATGGCGTAGGAGTCCGGCCCGCGCTGGGCAATGGCCCCCTTGACCTTTGGCGTGGGGTTCTTTTTGGTGATGCTCATGGGCTGGCTCTCCTTGTCGTTCCGGTTTGTGATTTCTGGCCATCATTGCGGCCCGTCGTTGTGGTCGGTTGTGGTCGCTTGCTGTTACGCGCTGCCTCGGCCCGGCGCAAGCCCTCGGCCAGAAACAGCACTCGCACAGGCAAAGGCAGGACGCCTTGACTCGCGTCAAGTGCGGGCGAAAAGAGTTGTGCGGGGCGGCTAGCGCCGGAAGCGGTTGCGCACGGCGAAGCCAAACAGCGCGGCCTGCAAAGCGATCAGCAGTTGCGAGACGTAGAACACCCACAATTTCCAGGCCGACGGCAAAGGCTCGGCAGGCACCTTCGACAGCGGCAAGGCGCGCTGCCAGTCCGTGAATACCTCGGCGATCATGGTATAGTCGGGCCGCAGGGACAGGCCTGTGGCCGTGAGCTTGACCGTGGCAAAGATGACCAACGGCAGGACGACAAGGCCAGCCAGAAAGCACCCCCCCCGCATGGGGCGCTCGCAGAAACTGGAGGAGGTATAATAGAGCCGCAGCAGCGTGGCCTCAAATACGCCATTCTCTCCACGCTTCATCGCCATAAGCTTTTCGCGGTAGTGCCACTCTGATACCATACGTTGATCATGTTCTGTACAAGATTTCTGCTTCAACCTTCGGTATATGCTTTCAAGCATTTTCACATTTTCTTTATTATCCCCTGAAACACGGAACGCATCTGGCAAAATACAGGACAAAAAACATAAATATTCAATATCTACATCAATAAAAAACAATTTGATCATCATTTCTGAATTAAATTCTTTGATGCGTATTGAGTCTGGACCAGCCGAGAGTCCTGTAAGTGAAATGGTTCCCGACACTTTTCTTGGGCTGCCTATATACATTTTCTTTGAGATATTTGATCCTGTGAATATGGTCACCCCTGAAAAATTATTGTCGAAGAAATAGGTATTGGCACCAAATTCTGTAGTTATGAAATTGGTTTCACCGAAAAATGAGGCCGATGTAAATAATGATTCAGATAAAAAAACTGTAAACATAAAAGATGTGTTTCGGCGAAATATTGATTTTCTGAACATGCATCGTTTGTGGAAAGTTGCTTCACCGAAGTTGGCTTCACCCAAAAACTTAACATCGTTAAAGTTAGATTTTTCAAAAAATGTTGAATTATCAAACATGGCATCATGAAAAAAAGCCGAGCTTTCAAAAGTTGTAGTTCCAATAAACTCAGCTTCAACGAATGATACGGAATCTAAAAATTTTGCACATTTAAATATCGCCTTCTTTTCGAATTTAACACCGGTAAAGTCAGATATATCTAGCCTGGCGTCATGAAAATCTGCATCTCCGCGAAATGTGGCATGATTTAAATCCACGATGTAGCCAACTTGAGACTCAAAATGAGAACTAAACATAAAATCCCAAGGGAATATTGTTCCAGACAGATCAACAGACGTGTTTGACTTTCCAGTTGATAGTATCCTCTCTGTTACTAGTTTGCCGAATAATTCTGAACTAATGCCCTTATTGTGAGGGTTATGGAAAATGCAATATCCAACACCATCATATGTCGTGCAGTCTATTGGCTTGTCGTCCCACTGGTGCTCTTCGCATTTGCAGCAAACCATGTTTTGCCTCGTCTCACTACAAATAAAATTTAAAGGACCTCCCATCACGCCACCCCCTTCCCCAAACCTTCCCATATCCGCTACCAGATACCGCAGCGCCTGCAAAGGGCTGCCCCGCGCAGGGCTACCGATGCGCGCAGGGGGCACAGCCAGGCGCTGCGGCAGGTCAGCGCGCCCTGCCCCGTGAATATTTGCGCAGATTGTGCGCAGATATTTTACAGCGGCCCTCCGCCCGCCCGCACAAGAAAATCACTTTGACCTGTATTGTTTGCATATAATGTATTGGAACGAGGTTTGCTACCATGGTAGCATCATGCCGTGGGGTCATGGTGATCCTGCACACATTAATGATGGGGGGAGCAGCTATGAAAAAGTTCGCACTGAGCCTGGTGATCGTTCTGGCATCCACCGCCTTCGCCTTTGCCGCCGCCAAAACCGGCGACATCACCGTTGACAGCAAGGTCGGCAACGTCACCAACGTCGCCTCCGGCCGCAACGCTGAAGCCAAAACCAATGTCCACTCCGTTGACGTCAAGGACGGCGCCAAGACCGGCGACATCACGGTCAAGGGCAAGGCCGGCAGCGTGACCAACGTGGCCTCTGGCCAGAACGTGAAGGCCGAGACCAATGTCGGCAGCGTCAAGGTCGGCGGCAAGTAAGACCAGCGTCACAACGAATTGATGAAGAGGCGGGCCACCCCGCCTCTTTTTTTGCGCCACAGGGCAGGAGCCGATAGCTCGCCAGCGCGCCCGCACCCGGCCGGGGTGCCAGCACGCAGCCCTTTCCCGCCCCCTTCCAAAGCGCAATCATTTGGCGTAAGCACACCGGACGTATGGTGCATCTGGAACATGTGAACTGCATTTTGGGCGGAGCGCAGGCTCTCAAAGACGTCACGCTGCATGTGGAGCGCGGCGAATTCGTGTTTTTGACCGGGCCTTCGGGCGCGGGCAAGACCACGCTCTTGCGCGTGCTCTACGGCGATTTGCGGCCCAAGAGCGGCGCGGCCGACGTCGCGGGCGTGGACCTCATGCGCCTGCGCGGGGTGCAGCTGCCGGAGCTTAGGCGCAAGGTCGCCGTGGTCTTCCAGGACTTCAAGGTTTTGCCCGAGCGCAGCGTGTTCGAGAACATCGCCATCGCGCTGGAAGTGCGCGGGGTGTCCCAGGTGTCCATCGACAAGCGCGTGCGCGCCGTTATCCGCGCCCTTGACCTGGAGGAGCGCTCCTACGCCCGCTGTTCCGAGCTTTCCGGCGGCGAGCAGCAGCGCGTGGCCATCGCCCGCAGCATGGTCGTCAACCCGGAGCTGATCCTGGCCGACGAGCCCACGGGCAACCTGGACTCCGACCTCTCGCGCCACCTGATCGA
>CAZXZF010000106.1:3813-8585 GCA_964645095.1 uncultured Desulfocurvus sp.
ACCTTCACCCCGCGCGCGGCCCTGTCCGAGCTCATGCGCGGCCTTGCGCCCAAGACTTCCGGCGGCGGCTTTGCCAACGCCAATGGCGGCAACGCGACTTCCGGGGCAAGCTCCAGCGCAAATTCCGGCGAGGACTTCGCCTGGCTGGAGGGCGACAACCCCCTGCCCGCCACGGCGCTGGTCAGCTTCAACATCCCGCCCGGCGAGCAGCCGGAGCCGTGGATGGGCCGCATGTACGCGCGGCTCAAGGGGCTGGAGGGCGTGGAGCAGGTGACCTACAACCCCACGCAGCTGACCCTGGCCACGGGCTGGATCGCCCTGGTGCAGAAGGCGGCCTGGCCTGCGCTGGGCTTCTTCGCCCTGGTGGTGGGGCTGGTTGTGGGCAATACGCTGAAGCTGATGATGCTGGCGCGCAAGGACGAGGTGGAGATCCTCTCGCTCGTCGGCGCGCGGCCCTGGTTCATCCGCGCCCCGCTCTTCGCCAACGGCGTGGTCCAGGGCCTCACCGGCAGCGTGCTCTCGCTCTTCTGCCTCAAGTTTCTGCAGACCTGGCTGCGCGCCGTGCTCGACGTGCCGCCGCTGTTCCTCAAGGTCGAGTTCCTGCCGCTCTGGCAGTCCGTTGCCTTGGTGCTCTGCACCACCTGCGTGGCTGGCCTGGCCAGCCTGATCGCCGCCAGGAGGTAGCGTCCGGAAGGAAGCGCGAGCCGGGGGTCGCAAGTACCCTGCGCCTGAAAAAACGCCCGCGAGTGAGCGCCCGCAGACAAGCCGTAAAGCAAGGCCGTGGACACGGCCAAGAAATTTCGCCGTCCCCCCCGGCGCCGAACCCTTCAGGAGGATTCCCATGCCCGCCAGCAAGACCAAGAGCAAGTCCAGCGCCAAGATGACCGCCCGCAGCGCCAAGATGACCGGCGGCCTGGAAAAGGCCCCGCACCGCTCGCTCCTGTCGGCCCTCGGCCTGACGCGCGAGGAGCTGCGCCGTCCCCTCATCGGCATCGCCAACGCCGCCAACGAGATCATCCCCGGCCACATGCACCTGGACCGCATCGCCCAGGCGGTGAAGGACGGGGTGCGCATGGCTGGCGGCACGCCGCTCGAATTCCCGGTCATCGGCGTGTGCGACGGCCTGGCCATGAACCACGAGGGCATGCGCATGTCGCTGCCCAGCCGCGAGCTCATCGCCGACTCGGTGGAGATCATGGCCACGGCGCATCCCTTTGACGCGCTGGTGCTCGTGCCCAACTGCGACAAGGTCGTGCCGGGCATGCTCATGGCCGCGCTGCGCCTGAACATCCCCACCATCGTCGTGTCCGGCGGGCCCATGCTGGCGGGCGAGGTGCGCGGCAAGCGCGTGGACCTCATCAACGTGTTCGAGGCCGTGGGCCAGGTCAAGATGGGCAAGATGGACGAGGCCGAGCTTTCCGAGCTGGAGGACAACGCCTGCCCCGGCTGCGGCTCCTGCGCGGGCATGTTCACCGCCAATTCCATGAACTGCCTGTCCGAGACCATCGGCCTGGCCCTGCCGGGCAACGGCACCATCCCGGCCGTGCACGCCGCGCGCATCCGTCTGGCCAAGCAGGCCGGCATGCAGATCATGGAGCTTTTGAAGCAGGGCATCCGCCCGCGCGACATCGTCACCGAAAAGAGCGTCAAGAACGCCGTGACGCTGGACATGGCGCTGGGCTGCTCCACCAACACCGTGCTGCACCTGCCGGCCATCTTCCGCGAGGCGGGCCTGAATCTCGACCTGACCATCTTCGACGAGGTCAGCCGCAACACGCCGAACCTCTGCCGCCTGTCTCCGGCCGGGGCGCACTACATCCAGGACCTGCACGCCGCGGGCGGCATCCAGGCGGTCATGGCCGAGCTGGCATCCGCCGGGCGCATCGAGACCGGGGCCATGACCTGCACCGGCAAGACCGTGGGCGAGAACCTGAGCGAGAACAAGTCCCGCGTGCGCGACTACGAGATCATCCGGCCCGTTGGCCAGCCCTATGCCCATGAGGGCGGCATCGCCGTGCTCCGGGGCAACCTGGCGCCCCAGGGCGCGGTGGTCAAGCAGTCGGCCGTGGTGCCGGAGATGATGCGCCGCAAGGCCATCGCCCGGCCCTTTGATTCCGAGGAGGAGGCCTGCGCGGCCATCCAGTCCGGGGCCATCAAGCCCGGCGATGTGGTGGTCATCCGCTACGAGGGCCCCAAGGGCGGCCCCGGCATGCGCGAAATGCTCACGCCCACCAGCACCATCATGGGCATGGGCCTGGGCGACAGCGTGGCGCTGATCACCGACGGGCGCTTCTCCGGCGGCTCGCGCGGGGCGGCCATCGGCCACGTCTCGCCCGAGGCGGCCAGCGGCGGCATGATCGGCCTGGTGCTTGATGGCGACATGATCGAGATCGACATCCCGGACCGCAAGCTGAACCTGCTGGTGGACGAGGCCGAGCTGGCGCGGCGCAAGGCCGCCTTCAAGCCCAAGCGCAAGAAGATCAACTCGCCCTTCCTCAAGCGCTACGCCGCCCGCGTGAGCAGCGCAGCCCAAGGGGCAGTGCTGGAATAGCAGCGAATCTTTGGGCGACATTTTGGGGGGGGCTTGTTGCCCCCCTTCTTTTTGGTGTTGACGTACACCTGTACGTGGTGTATTTACCTTCCAGAATCGGCACAGCACGTGCCGTCTCCATAAAGGCGTTTGGGCCAAGTGCGGAGTTGGAAGTAACCCACAAATCAGGAAGACTGAAACCCGAGAACCCTAAACAACGGAGAGGTTGTGATGTCTCAAAAGCCCAAGCCTGTAAGTCTTTGCCTTCGTGACCGCGGGGGCACGTCGTTAACTCAACGTTGGAAGGTAAACAATGACCTGGACCGTCTCCATCACCAAAAAGGCGACAAAGCAAATCGCTAATCTTTCGACGAAGTTGAAGGATATTTGTGACGCGCTACTGAGGGATTTGCAGCAGAGTGGCCCGCAACTGCCCGGCTGGCCGAATTTTCAAAAGAATCATGGTACGGGCAAGATAGAATGCTATCACTGCCACTTGCAGCGCGGCAAACCCACCTGGGTTGCCATCTGGCGCGTGCTGGACAAACGCGGGCGGCAGTTGGAGATACGTTATGTTGGAACTCACGAGAAAGCAGATTACCAACGACATTGTGGAGTTTAGCCTCCAGGTTCCGGAAGCCTCGGCCAAGGGGGTGGAGCAGGCCTTGAAGGCCCTGGTGGCCTTGCTGCCCTCTGGCGCTGCCCAGCCCATCCTGCGCAACCCCGAGGGCGAGGAGTTGAGCGTCCTTCCCACGCCTCCGGCCCATCGAGTGCTTTGCGGCTTTCGCAAGCGCGAAGGCTGGACTCAGAAGGAACTGGCCGAGCGCCTGGGCATGAAGCAGCAGCATGTCTCGGAGATGGAAAACGGCAAGCGGCCCATCACCGCCAAGACGGCCAAGGCCTTGGGCACGCTCTTCAGCACGGGATATAAGACCTTTCTTTAACCAGCATTTTTAACGTTTCCGCAGCCCGAACCGGACATCCTTCCGGCTCGGGCTGCTTGCGTTTACGGCCCTGGCCGCCAGAGGCAGGCATGCCCCCCTTTCTTCGCACATTCCTGTTGACCCTGGCCCGGATCAGGGGAAGATAGTCCAAAGGTGTTGCGCCAGGTTCTGGCTGTCTCCTGTTTCTTCCGTCTCTTGGCCTGCCGCCCTAACCCCGGCCAGCCACCTTGCGCGGCATAGCATACAATCTGACAATTTTGCAAATCACGGCCTCCAATTTTGCGTTCCTGAAACAATTGCATGTCCTCTGAAATGGCACAATTTTCGATGATCGCTAATAATTTTATGCTGTTGTTTGATAACAACGCGCGTTGGCCCGGCTCTTGCTTTTGTAGGTCCTGTGGCGCACGAAAACGCAGGTGTCATGACAAATGTGTATCGTGTGTCGATGAAAGGCCTCTGCCGCCTGCCGCTGCCCACGGCCAAGGGCGCAGGCAGGCGCTTTAAGCAAGCAGGCCGAGCGGAATCGAAACAATTGGGGCGTAGTTTACAATTTCGTGGTAACGTCGCCCGGCCGGGGCGTTAACAGCCGGCAGGGCGTTTCCCTGGACCCCAGCCATTAAGGAGGATCCCTCAATGAACGCGGCGGACACTGCATTTGTGCTCATCTGCTCGGCCCTGGTCATGTTCATGACCCCAGGCCTGGCGCTCTTCTACGGCGGCATGGTGCGCAGCAAGAACGTGCTCGGCACCATCATGCAGAGCTTCATCCTGCTCGGGCTGGTTTCGGTGCTCTGGGCCGTGTGCGGCTACACCCTGGCCTTTGGCCACGACGTCGGCGGCATCATCGGCGGCCTGGACTTCCTGTTCCTGAACGGTGTCGGCCTGGACGCCACCGGCGGCCCGGTGGACAACATCCCGCACATGGCCTTCATGATCTTCCAGTGCATGTTCGCGGTCATCACGCCCGCGCTCATCAGCGGCGCCTTTGCCGAGCGCATGAAGTTCGGCGGCTTTTTGGTCTTCAGCGCCCTGTGGCTGCTGGTGGTCTACGCGCCCATGGCCCACTGGGTCTGGGGCAAGGGCTGGCTGGCTGAGATGGGCGCGCTGGACTTCGCGGGCGGCGCGGTGGTGCACATGAGCTCCGCCGCAGCGGCCCTGGCCGCGGTCATCGTGCTCGGCAAGCGCAAGGGCCACGGCGCAACGCCGTTTATCCCCCACAACCTGCCCATGACCGTGCTCGGCGCGGGCATCCTGTGGTTCGGCTGGTTCGGCTTCAACGCCGGCAGCGCCCTGGC
>CAZXZF010000107.1:0-8457 GCA_964645095.1 uncultured Desulfocurvus sp.
GGTCGAACCCGGTGACGGCCACCAGGACCAGGCCCGTGGTGACGGCCAGAAGGGAGCGCAGCACGATGGACGAGAGGGAGAGCATGCCGCCGGTGATTGCGAGGGGACCCAGGGTCAGGTGCACGCTGCGGTCGATGAGCGGGTTGAAGATGCCCACGAAGACCACGAAGGGCAGGGCCAGGGCCGCGCGGCGCAGCAGCAGGCCGAGCGGCACGCCGCCCTGCACGGCCAGGATCAGCGGGAAGGCGGCAAAGGGCAGCAGGCGCGAGACCTCGTAGCGGCCCAGCGAGAGCATGGCGAGGAGGAAGAAGAGCGTGACCAGGACCTTGGCCCGGGCATCCAGCCGGTGCAGGGGGGTGTTTTGGGCGGCCAGGTCGTCCAGGCGGCGGATCTCGTGCAGCGCGTTGTCCAGGCCCATGCTCACCCCGGAAAAGCTGCGGGCAGGGTGCAAGCCCTGCCCGCGCGTGGTGCTGTTTACTCGACGGACGTGCGCATCAGGACTTGGCCGGCGCGCGGCGGCGCAGGACCAGGGCCACGACCCCGGCCAGGCACAGGGTCATGAACCCGCCGAGCAGGCCGGAGAGGCTCGTCCCGGCGCTCACATTGGGCCAGGAGTCGGCCTGCCTGGCCGCAACCCCGTCGCTGGTGGCCGCCTCCGGCTCCTTGAAATTGTAGTCAGGCAGGAAGGCGACGCGTTTCTGCAAAGCGTCCAGGGTGGCGTGGATGCCGTGTTCCGGGGCCTCCAGCTGCTCCTTGCCGCTGACCTTGGCCATGGACCATTCCAGGCCGTCCGGAGCGCTCGCCGCGAACCAGCTGAACACGCCGCCGAAGACCATGGCCGCCAGGGCCAGGCCCACGAGCACCGGGCGCAGGGACCGGGCCTGGGGACCGGGCTGGGCCGCGCCGAAGAGCTCGGGCCGGGCCTTGTGCAAAAACGCCAGGAGCATGGCCGTGACCGCGCCCTCCACCAGCCCGATGGCCAGGTGGATGGGCTGCATGAGCAGCACAAAGGAGCTGAAGGGCAGCTCGCTGATGCTTGAGGCCACGGTCTCCAGGACCACGCCGAAGGCGCCGAGCTGCAGGCCGATGGTGGCGGCGATGACCGAGGCGGCCATGAGCCTGCCCCTGTCCGGGGCCTCGCCCGCCAGCGGCTTGTAGATCAGCGGGTAGGCCAAAAAGCAGGGGAAGAAGCCCAGGTTGAAGATGTTGCAGCCGAGCGCCAGCAGGCCGCCGTCGGCGAAGAACAGGGCCTGTACGGCCAGCACCGAGGCGATGGACAGGAAGGCCGCGTGGGGGCCGAGCAGCACGGCCAGGATGAGCCCGCCGCCCAGGTGCCCGCTGGAGCCGGTGCCGGGGATGCTGAAGTTGATCATCTGCGCGGCGAAGACAAAGGCCGCCAGCACGCCCATGAGCGGCACGCGGCGGTCGTCCAGGCTGGCTTTGAGGCGGCTTGAGGAGTAGGCGAGCAGGCCGGCGGATGCGGCCCACAGGCTGCCGCCGACGGCGGGGGAGAGAAGGGCGTCGGCCATGTGCATGCGCTGGTCCTCCTGGAGAAACGGGCCATTGGACGTGCAGACCTGTTTCTTATGCACACGACTTGGGATCGCGTCAACGAAAAAATACTACGAACATGAGAATAGTGTTACGGCAGGGGCAAGACCGCTTGAATCAGGCGCGCGAACGCCCGGCACGACCAGCGCGCAGGGCCTTGATGCGCAGGGAGCGCAGGAGCTGGCCCGAGCGCTCGCCCTGGTCCCGGGCCTCTGGGGGCAGGGTGGCGGTGAGGGCCGCGTCCAGGTCGGCCTGGGCCTCGGGCAGGTGGTCGTTATTAAGGGTTGGGCCCTTGTCCGCCTGATCCTTGTCCGCCCGAACCTTGTCCACATGGGCCAGGCGGAACAGCTCGCGCAGCACGCCCCGGCTCTTGAGCCGGAAGAGCAGGTCCACGCGCGTGGCGTCGCGCAGCTCCGGGTAGCGTCCGGCCAGCATGTGCCAGCGCGCGGCGTCGGCCCCGGCGTTGACCAGCCGCGTGGGCAGGCGCAGCCGCTCGCCCAGGGCTTTCGCAACGGCCTCGCCGCGCTCCTCGTGCCCGATGTGCCGGGGCAGCTCCTTTGCTGGCGTGAGCGCCTTGCCCAGGTCGTGGCACAGGCCCATCCACACGGCCATGGGGTCTCCGGCCAGTGCATCCATGACCCGCGCCGTGTGCTCCAGCACGCTGGCGTCGTGATGCTTCGGCGGTCCGGCCGGGATGGCCGAGGCCCCGGCAAGCTCCGCGAACCACGGCGCCAGGCACTGGCCCTGGTCCAGCAGGCGCAGGAATTCGCCGGGGCGCGCGCCTGCGCAGGCCTTCTGCAGCTCCTGGCCCACGCGCTCGGCATAGGGCTGGCCGAGGGTTCCGCTGGCCGCTGTCCGGCGCAGGGCCAGGACAAGTTCCGGGTGCGCCGTGAAGCCCGGCAGCTCGGCCAGGAACCGGGCCGCGCGATAGGCGCGCAGGGGGTCGTCGGACAGGGAGTGCTCCGAGGCCGGGCGCAGGATGCGCGCCTGGATGTCCTGAAGGGCCTGCGGGTGGTGGAAGAGGGCGCCGGATTTTTCTTGAGCCGGGGCGCCGGATATTTCCTGGGCCAGGGCGTTTATGGTGAAGTCGCGCCGGGCCAGGTCCTGGTCCAGGTTCTCGCCGCGCGGGAAGCTGTACTCCTCGCCGTTGTGGATGAACACGGGAAAGGTCTTGCCCACGGGCTTGGCGGCTGGGTAGGCCCTCAGGAAGTCCTCGACAGTGGCGTCCAGGACAAGATAATCCCTGTCCCGGACCGGGAGTCCGAGGAGCATGTTCCGCACGGCCCCGCCGACCAGGAGAATTTTCATGCGCCAACCTAGCAGCTTGCGGCCCGGATGGAAAGCCGCCGCCCGCCCCGGAGAGGCCCATGCCCGCTGAATTGTCCGCTGAACCCGCCCGGCTTCACGGCGGCCTGCGCCTGCTGGCCCAGGGCTTGCCCGGCCTGGCCGCGCCCCTTGATCCGCAGACCTTGGCCTGCGCGCACCCCCTGTGGGCAGCGGATGTCGAGGCCCTGGGCCCGTGGCGGCTTGTGCAGGGGCAGGTCTGGTTGCCAGCCTCTTTGCCGGCCCCCCTGCCAAAGGGGCCGCAGGGCGCGGACGTCGTCGTGTGCGGGCCGTGCTCCTCGACCATGGACGTGGCCAGGGAACTTGTGGCGCGCGGTGAGCTCGACAGCTTTGGCAGCGTCATCACGCCAACGCAGACAGGCGGGCGCGGGCAGCTGCGCCGGGCCTGGCTCTCGGCCCCGGGCAACGTGCTGGCCACGCTGGTCTTGCCGCCCGCAGAGGGGCTTTGGAACGACCTGCGGCCCCTGGTCCTCGGGCATCTGCTGGCAGAGGCCCTGGAGGACGTCTGCGGCGGCGTTCGCGTCAAGTGGCCGAACGATCTTCTGGTCAATGACCGCAAGATCGGCGGAATCCTCGTGGAGGAGCGCCCTGGCTGCGTTCTCGCCGGGCTGGGCCTGAACCTGGGCTGGGCTCCGCGCGAGGAGGAGCTGCGCGCCGGGCATTGCGTTGCGGCGGGGTCTTTCCCGGCCTCTCCGGGCGTTTCCGGCGTCCTGGGGCTGTGGCGGATGCTTGTAAACCGGCTGGAAACGGGTTACAGCACCCTACTTGAAACATTTACTCCCAGTGAATTCCTGACGATCTTCCAGTCCAGGCTAGCCTGGAAGGGGCGGCGTGTCCTTGTGTGTGAGGGTGCGAGCGTTCGGTACGAGGCCAGAATCAAGGGAGTTTCCGGGAAAGGCGAGCTGGTTTTGGACCAGGATGGCAGGGAGATTCTCCTCCTTGCCGGTGACGTGACGCCCCTCTAAGCCCTGGCGTCAGGGCTCGGCGGGCGACAAGATGCATAGAAGGGGGAACGTTCTCGCATGAAGCCGATGTCGTTTGAGCAGGTTCTGGAAATCGTCAAGGGCAAGCCTATTCTGGTGGCCAATCGTGGCATCCCGGCCCGGCGCATCTGCCGCTCCATCACCGAGATGTTCGAGGCCGTGGCCGTCATGACCGCGACCGACGTGGACAAGACCTCTCCCGCCACCACCGGCGCCCATGAGCTGCTTCTGCTGGGCGAAGACCCCCGCGCCTATCTTGACCTGGACCGCATCATCAAGATGGCCAAGGACCGCGGCATCGTGGCCATCCACCCGGGCTGGGGCTTTGGCAGCGAGGACGACTCCTTCCCCAAGAAATGCGAGGACGCGGGCATCATCTTCATCGGCCCGAACCAGGGCCCCATGCGCCTTTTGGGCAACAAGGTCGCCGTGCGCAAGCTGGCCGAGGAGATCGGCGTGCCCGTGGTGCCCGGCTCGCCGGAGGCAGTAAGCATCCCCGAGGCCCGGCGCATCGCCAAGGAGATCGGCTTCCCGATCATGCTCAAGGCCGAGGGCGGCGGCGGCGGACGCGGCATCTACGAGGTCTACGAGGAATCGCAGCTGGAGAGCGCCTTCACCAAGGCCTCGGCCCTGGCCAAGGCCAGCTTCGGCAACCCGCGCCTGTATGTGGAGAAGCTCCTGACCTCCGTGCGCCACATCGAATTTCAGACCGTGGCCGACATGTACGGCAATGTTTTCGTCTTTGACGAGCGCGACTGCTCCGTGCAGCGCAACCACCAGAAGCTCATCGAGATCACCCCTTCGCCCTGGCCGACCTTCACCCCGGAGCTGCGCAAAGAGCTCAAGGGCTACTCCGAGAAGCTCATCAAGGCCGTGGGCTACCACTCCCTGGCCACGGTGGAGTTCCTGGTGGACAAGAGCGGGCGGCCCTACCTCATCGAGGTCAACACCCGCCTGCAGGTGGAGCACGGCATCACCGAGTGCCGCTACGGCATCGACCTGGTGGAGGAGCAGATCGCCATCTCCTTTGGCTCCCGCTTGCGCTTCAACGAGAAGGACACCAAGCCCTACCTGCACGCCATGCAGGTGCGTGTGAACTGCGAGGACCCCCAGGACAACTTCTCGCCCAACGCCGGGACCATCACCCGCTATGTCTCCCCCGGCGGCCAGGGCGTGCGCCTCGACTCCTGCGTCTGCGCTGGCTACCGCTTCCCCTCGCGCTACGACTCCGCCGCTGCGCTTCTGATCACCTACGGCAGCACCTGGGACAAGACCGTCATGCTCATGCGCCGGGCCCTGCGCGAGTACATGGTCAGCGGCGTCAAGACGACCATCAATTTCCACCGCCAGGTCATCAAGCACCCGGACTTCGTCTCCGGCGACTACGACACCAACTTCGTGCGCCTGAAGAAGGCCGAGCTCATGTCCTACTCGGACCAGGAGCCGGAGCGCCTGCGCCTGACGCGCCTGGTGGCCGAGATCTCGGCCAAGGGCTACAACCCGTATGTGTCGCTCGGCGAGTACCGTGGCCGCTGCGACAAGCGCATGGGCCGCTTCCAGTTGGTGAAGGCACCGGAAACCGCCGACGCCGCCTTTGAGCCGCGCATCACCCGCACCATGAAGCGCGACGCCATCCTGGACACCCTGCGCGAGGACCGCGGCCAAGGCATCATCCACTTCAGCGACACCACCACGCGCGACATCACGCAAAGCAACAGCGGCAACCGCTTCCGCCTGGCCGAGGACCGCATCATCGGCCCCTACCTGGACCGTTGCGGCTTCTTCTCCCTGGAGAACGGCGGCGGCGCGCACTTCCACGTGGCCATGCTGGCCAACATGACCTACCCCTTCACCGAGGCCCGCGAGTGGAACCAGTTCGCGCCGACCACGCTGAAGCAGATCCTCATCCGCTCCACCAACGTGCTGGGCTACAAGCCGCAGCCCAAGAACCTCATGCGCCTGACCGGCGAGATGATCTGCGAGCACTACGACGTCATCCGCTGCTTTGACTTCCTGAACCATGTCGAGAACATGCGCCCCTTCGCCGAGGTGGTGCTGGGCTCGGGGAAGCACATCTTCGAGCCCGCCCTGTCCCTGTCCTGGGCCAAGGGCTTTGACGTGGAGCACTACCTTGGGGTCACGGAGAGCATCCTGGCCATGTGCGCCGACGTCCTGGGCGTGTCCAAGAAGAAGGCCTCCCAGTCCATCATCCTGGGCCTCAAGGACATGGCCGGCGTGTGCCCGCCGCGCTTCATGCGCGAGCTCATCGCGGCCCTGGTCAAGAAGTACCCGGACCTGGTCATCCACAGCCACCGCCACTACACCGACGGCCTGTTCGTGCCCACCATGGGCGCGGCGGCGAGCGCCGGCGCGCACATCGTGGACACGGCCATCGGCGCCGCCGTGCGCTGGTACGGCCAGGGCGAGGTGCTCTCCACGGCGGCCTACATCGAGGAAGAGATGCAGGGGCTCACTACCCTGCTCGACAAGGAGATGATCCGCGCCACCAACTTCACGCTCAAGCAGATCATGCCCTACTACGACCGCTACTGCGCCCCGTACTTCCGGGGCATCGACCACGACGTGGTCATGCACGGCATGCCCGGCGGCGCCACCTCGTCGTCCCAGGAAGGGGCCATGAAGCAGGGCTACATCCACCTGCTGCCCTACATGCTCAAGTTCCTGGCCGGCACGCGCAAGATCGTGCGCTACCACGACGTCACCCCGGGCTCGCAGATCACCTGGAACACCGCCTTTCTGGCCGTCACCGGCGCGTACAAGCGCGGCGGCGAGCGCGAGGTGCGCCGCCTGCTGAACATCCTGGACATCGTGAACCTGGCGCCCGAGGCCGATCTGACCGGCCATGAGCGCGAGGCCCGGCTCGACCTCTACTGCGACAGCAACGACGCCTTCCGCAACCTGCTGCTGGGCAAGTACGGCAAGCTGCCCCTGGGCTTCCCGGCCGACTGGGTCTACCAGAGCGCCTTTGGCGCGGACTGGAAGGACGCCATCGCCAGCCGCACCGAGGACTCGCCCCTGGAGACCTTGCAGGACATGGACCTGAAGGCCGAGGAGCAGGCCCTGACCGTGCGCCTGGGCCGCAAGCCCACGCCTGAGGAGTTCGTCATCTACCTGAACCATCCGGGCGACGCGCTCAAGACCATCGAGTTCTGCGAAACCTTCGGCGACGCCAACAACCTGCCGGTGGACGTCTGGTTCGAGGGCCTGGAGAAGAACGAGAAGCTGCTCTTCCAGAGCGCGTCGGGCAAGCCGCACGTCATGCGCATCGACGACATCTCCGAGCCCGACGAGCAGGGCCTGAGCATGGTGCGCTACACCGTGGACAACGAGTCCGTGAGCTACCAGGTGAAGGTGCGCGAGGGCGTCGCCTCCGAGCGCGAGTCCGTGGAGATGGCCGACAGCAAGAACGTGTACCACATCGGTTCGCCCTCAAACGGCGACCTCTGGGTCATGCACGTGCGCGCGGGCGATCATGTCAAGCTGGGCGAGGAGATCTGCAACATCTCCATCATGAAGCAGGAGAAGAGCGTCTATGCGCCGGCGGCCGGCATGGTCAAGCGCGTGCTCAAGAACGCCAACTACCAGGAAGACAAGATCATGGTGCCGGTGAAGGAGGGCGAACTTTTGGTCGAACTCGGACCGGTGCAGGACTGCTGCCCGACCTGCAAGGCCCCTGTGTCCAGCGAGGACTTCAAGTTCTGCCCCAGTTGCGGGCAGAAAATTTAGTCCGGCCGGTTCGTCTGTGCGCCGGTATTGTTGTACGTGCAAGTGACAGGGATTTTTCGGGCAAGTTGCGGACAGGCAGGCGATGCGGGCCGCAAATCCTGATCGCCTGGCATGAACGGTCGTGGTGAAAGGTCCAGGCCTGGCTGCCTTGTCGTCGGTATACCGATACTGTTGTATGTACAATTGACGAAGAGTCGACAAACAGGGTATCGGGAACAAGACGATAAGACGTGACGCGTCCCGATCCCTTGTGGTGAGCACCTCGTGGCAGGGATGGCTGCGCTTGCGTCTTCTGATGCGGCCCATTCGGGCCTGACGCCCCAAGATGTCAAGGAGGAGAGCATGGCCAAGACCAAGAAGGACCAGGGCGCCAAGCCCGCAGGCGCTGCTGACGAGTCCAGGCCCAAGCCCGCAGCCAAGCCTGACCTGACCCAGAAGATCGTCCTCTCCGGCGCGGACATTGTCCAGATCGGACCCGACGCCGAGCTGCTCGTCGGCGGCAAGAACTACAACACCGCCATCATCAGCCAGGTTCAAGGCATCCGCGCCCCGCAGTTTCGGGCCATCTCCTCCAACGCTTTCCATCTGCTTCTCGACGAGACCAAGGTCAATGCAGCCCTGGTGCGCTCCATTGTGGACAAGGAGTACAACGCCACCGACTGGACCGACGATGCGGTCAACCGCGACGTCGAGTTCCTGCGCAAGTTCACCCGCCGCATCGCCAAGCGCGTCACGGCTGAAATGGCGAACAACACCGGAACGCTGATCAAGCTCAGAACCTTCGTGAACAACGTGGTGGAGGGCTTCGCCACCAGCCCGGAGGGCATCGACC
>CAZXZF010000108.1:0-8392 GCA_964645095.1 uncultured Desulfocurvus sp.
ACGTCTGGTGGACCTGGGACCCCCGGCTGACGACCACGCTGATCATGTGGTTCGTCTACGCCGGGTATCTGGTGCTGCGCGGATCATCCGCAGGGGGGGGCATGGGCGGCGAGCGCCGGGCCATGGTCTGCGCGGTGCTGGGCGTGGTGGCCTTTCTCGACGTGCCGCTGGTGTTCTACTCCGCGCGCATCTGGCGCAGCGTGCACCCTGCGGTGCTGGCGAGCAAAGGCGGCGGCCTGGAGCCGGAGATGTGGCACACGGTGCTGGTGAATCTGGCCGCCTTCGGCCTGCTGTGGCTGACGCTGCTGCTCCTGCGCTTCGGCCTGGGCCGGGCCGAGGAACGCGCCCAGGCCATGCTGCAAGGCCGGGAGGGGGGATCATGAACGGATATGTTGTGGCGGCCAATGCCGCCGTGTGGATTGCCCTGGCGGCCTACGGGACCCTGCTTGTCCTGCGTGGCCGCGCCGTGGAGAGACGCCTCAAACAATTGGAGATGCTGCGTGAGCGCAACGACTAATCCTTCACCCGATCATTCCCAGCCCTTGGGCGGCGGCCAGAAGCTCGTGCTGGTGGCCTTGCTGGCGGCTCTCCTGGCCATGTTCATCGGCTCCTTCGTGTACCGCATGCAGGGCTCGGGCCTTGTTGTCGAGATCAAGCAGGAGCGTGGCCCGATGGGTGGCAAGGGCGGGCCAGGTGGCGGCATGGGCGCCATGGGCGGCATCGACATGGAGCACCTGCGCGAGCTCATGGGCACCATGGAGAAGAACCCCAACGACCCCAAGGTGCTCCTGGAGCTGGGCAACACCTTCATGATGATGCAGGCCTGGGACAAGGCCTTGGAGTTTCTGGACAAGGCCGTGAAGCTGACGCCGAACGACGCCCAGGTGCACCGGGCCATGGGCATGGTGCGCTTCGAGCGCAAGGAGTACGAGCTGGCCCGCAAGTCCTTTGACACGGTGCTCAAGATGGCGCCTGACGACGCGCTGGCCCATTACAACATGGGCATCCTGCTCAAGCACTACCTGAAGAAGTCCGCCGAGGGCGACGCGCACTTCCGCAAGGTGGTCCAGCTGGGCGGGGCGACCGACCCGGAGATCCTCAAGAGCGCCGAGGAAGAGCTGGTCCCCGGCGGCAAGAAGTAGGCAGTAGAGGCGCAGGGTTCAGCGCCTTGACATGGCCGGGCATCTCGCTAAAGTATCCGCCTTCAAGGTTATCGCGGCGGGGGAATGCCCATTTTCCGCGTCTTGGCCATATGTGGCGAACGTTGTTGACAGAACTCATCTGGAGGGACTCCCATGAAGTCGAAATGGTTCGTGACGGTGCTGGGCGTCGCCCTGGCGGGCATGCTTGCCGTGGGTTGCGGCGGCGAGAAAAAAGAAGAAAAAAAAGCTGAAGTGCCCAAGCAGGAAGCTGCCGCCCCGGCCAAGAAGCTGGTGCTCGGCGTGGCCGGCGCCCAGAGCGGCGACCTGGCCTCCTACGGCCTGCCCTCCGTCAATGCCGCCAAGCTGGTGGCCAAGGAGTGGAACGCCAAGGGCGGCGTGAACGGCATGCTGGTCGAAGTGCTGGCCATGGACGACCAGTGCAAGCCCGAGCTGGCCACCAACGCGGCCACCAAGCTCGTGAGCGAGAAGGCCAGCATCGTCATCGGCCACATCTGCTCCGGCGCCACCAAGGCCGCCCTGCCCATCTACAAGGACGCCAAGGTCGTGGTCATGTCGCCCTCGGCCACCAGCACCGAGCTGACCCAGAACGGCAGCTACCCCAATTTCTTCCGCACCATCTCCTACGACCTGGTCCAGGGCAAGGCCGCCGCCGAGTTCGCCACGGCCGAGCTGAAGGTCAAGAAGGTTGCGGTCATCCACGACAAGGGCGACTACGGCAAGGGCTTTGCCGAGAGCGCCAAGAAGGCCATCGAGGACGGCAAGGCCGCCAAGGTCGCGCTCTTCGAGGGCATCACCCCCGGCGGCGTGGACTACTCCGCCGTCATCCAGAAGATCAAGGCTTCCGGCGCGGACTGCGTGCTCTTCGGCGGCTACTACCCCGAAGCCTCCAAGATCGTGGTGCAGATGCACAAGAAGGGCCTCAAGATCGCCTTTGTCACCGACGACGGCGTGAAGGACGACACCTTCATCAAGCTCGCCGGCGCCGATGCCGAGGGCGTGTATGCCACCGGCCCGCAGATCCTTGTCGACAACGCCGTCTACAAGAAGGCCGTGGCCGACCATGAGAAGGAGTTCGGCTCCGCGCCCGGCTCGTTCTTCGCCCAGGGCTACGCTGCGGCCCAGACCCTCCTGAACGCCGTGGCCAAGGCCGGCGGCACCGACTACGACAAGGTCGTGGCCGTCCTGCAGAAGGAATACGTCGAGACCCCGGTCGGCAAGATCAGGTTCGACGCCAAGGGCGACGCCGAGGGCGTGAGCTTCTCCGTGTACCAGGTGAAGAACGGCAAGTACGAACTGGTGAAGTAGCCTCCGCCGCCCGGCATCCGGGCGTGGGAAAATCTGCCAGGGGGCGGGGGCGGTCATGCGCCCGTCCCCTGGTCCTGTAAGGCCGCCTCCGGATTTTTCCGGTCGGCCGGGTGGTTTGCGAATGGAATATTTTCTCCAGCTCTTTTTCGGGGGCCTGAGCCGGGGCAGCGTGTACGCGCTCATCGCGCTGGGCTACACCATGGTCTACGGCATCATCGAGCTCATCAATTTCGCCCACGGCGAGATCTACATGATCGGCGCCTTCATGGGCCTCATCGTGGCCGGGGTGCTGACCGCGCTCGGCTGGCCCGCGCTGTCCATCCTGGCCATCGCCCTGGTGGTCTCGGTGCTCTATTCCGCGGCCTACGGCTACACTGTCGAGAAGATCGCCTACAAGCCGCTTAGGAGCGCGCCGCGCCTGGCCCCGCTCATCTCGGCCATCGGCATGTCGATCCTGCTCCAGAACTACATCATGCTCGCCCAGACCCCGGATTTCCTGCCCTTCCCCCGCCTCATCCCCGAGCTGGCCTTCATGGAGCCCGTGAGCAACTATCTCGGCACCTCGGACATGTTCATCATCGTCACCTCCCTTGTGGTCATGGTGGCGCTGACCCTGTTCATCAAGTTCACGCGCATGGGCAAGGCCATGCGCGCCACGGCCCAGAACAGGAAGATGGCCATGCTCGTCGGCGTCAACGTCGACCAGGTCATCAGCGTGACCTTCATCATCGGCTCGAGCCTGGCGGCCGTGGGCGGCGTGCTCATCGCGGCCCACGTCGGGCAGATCAATTTCGCCATCGGCTTCCTGGCGGGCATCAAGGCCTTCACCGCGGCGGTTTTGGGCGGCATCGGCAGCATCCCCGGCGCGGTGCTGGGCGGCCTGGTCCTGGGCTGGACCGAGAGCTTCGCCACGGGCTATGTGTCCAGCGACTACGAGGACGTCTTCGCCTTCCTGCTGCTCGTGGTCATCCTGATCTTCCGTCCCGCTGGCCTGCTCGGCAAGCAGCGGGCGCAAAAGGTGTAGCCATGGCGCAAGCGAACCCCACCCAAAACCCCACCCAGAATGTCGTCCAGCACGTCGTCCAACATTTCAAGCAGGCCCTGGTGGCCGCAGTCTGGCTGGCCTTCCTGACCCTGCCGGTCATGGTCATCCGCGTGGACACGGTGGAGAAGACCGTGACCTGGCGCTGGATGAACCTGGCGTACATGGTTGTGGGCAGCTTCGTGCTGGCCCTGGCCTGGTACTTCATGATGGAGCGCCGGGACAAAAGCCAGGCCAAGAAGGACCTGGAGACCGTGGAGCGCGACTCGGCCCTTGCGCGGTTCTTGTCCGACCCGCGCTTCGCCAGGCCGCTCATGGCCTTTGGCTTGGCTGTGGCCGCAGCCTTCCCCTGGTTCTTCTCCCTGTACCAGACGAACATCCTGGTCAGCGCGCTGATCTACGTGGTGCTGGGCCTGGGGCTGAACATCACGGTGGGCCTGGCCGGGCTGCTGGACCTGGGCTACGTGGCCTTCTACGCCGTGGGCGCATACACCTACGCGCTCTTGAACCACCACTTCCACCTGGGTTTCTGGACCGTGCTGCCGCTGGGCGCTGTTCTGGGCGCCTTCTTCGGCATCCTGCTCGGCTTCCCGGTGCTGCGCCTGCGCGGCGACTACCTGGCCATCGTGACGCTGGGCTTCGGGCAGATCATCCGCCTGGTGCTGGAGAACTGGAGCGCCTTCTCCTTCGGCCCCAGCGGCATCTCGAACATCGACCGGCCCGGGCTCTTCGGCATCAGCTACTCGGTGGAGCAGGCCACCACCTACATCTACTACATCATGCTGGGCCTGGTGCTCTTGACCATCTTCGTCACGGCGCGGCTCAAGGACTCGCGCATCGGGCGGGCCTGGCTGGCCCTGCGCGAGGACGAGATCGCCTGCCAGGCCATGGGCATCGACAACACCCGGGCCAAGCTCATGGCCTTTTCCCTGGGCGCCACGCTGGCTGCCCTCATGGGCGTGGTCTTCGCGGCCAAGACGACCTTCATCAACCCGGCCAGCTTCACCTTCATGGAGTCGGCCATGATCCTGGCCATCGTGGTGCTGGGCGGCATGGGCTCGGTTCTGGGCGTCATCCTGGGCGCGTTTTTGCTCATGCTCCTGCCTGAGTACCTGCGGGCCTTCTCCGAGTACCGCATGCTCATCTTCGGCTTCACCATGGTCCTGATCATGGTCTTCCGGCCCCAGGGGCTGGTGCGCGCCAAGCGCAAGGTCTACAAGATCAACGTGGAACAGGCGGGCTAGCGCATGGGCCTCGATATGAACGGCACGACGAACCAGGGCACGGCAAGCCCGGTGCTCTCCGTGCGCAACGTGAGCATGAACTTCGGCGGCCTGCGCGCGCTTTCCGAGGTGGACCTGGACGTGCGGCCCGGCGAGGTGGTGGCGCTCATCGGCCCCAACGGCGCGGGCAAGACCACCTTCTTCAACTGCATCACCGGCATCTACACGCCCACGGGCGGCGAGGTCACGGCCTACCCCAGGACCGGCAAGCCCAAACGTCCTGAGGGCATACGCATCAACGGCATGCGCACCAACCTGGTGTGCGAGCTGGGCATGGCCCGGACCTTCCAGAACATCCGGCTGTTTCCGTCCATGACGGCGCTGGAGAACGTCATGATCGGGCGGCACTGCCGCACCAGAACCGGCATCCTGGGCGCGGTGCTGCGCGGGGCGGGAACCAGGCGCGAGGAGCAGGAGGTCGTGGACAAAAGCTTTGATATGCTGACCAAGGTCGGCCTGGAGAAGCTGGCCAACGAGTATTCGCGCAACCTGCCCTACGGCGCGCAGCGCAGGCTGGAGATCGCCCGGGCCCTGGCCACGGAGCCCTTCCTGCTGCTGCTCGACGAGCCGGCCGCAGGCATGAACCCCCAGGAGACCGAGGAACTCAAGCAGATGGTCATCCGCATCCGCGAGGAGTTCAAGGTGTCCGTGCTCTTGATCGAACACGACATGAAGATGGTCATGAGCCTGTCCGACCGCATCTATGTCATGGAATACGGCCGCATCATCTCCACCGGCACCCCGAAAGAGGTGGGCGAAGACCCGCAGGTCATCCGGGCCTACCTGGGCGAGGACAGCGATGCTTGAGCTGAAAGGTATCGACGCCTTCTACGGCAACATCCAGGCCCTGCGCGAGGTGAACATCACCATCGGCGAGGGCGAGATCATCACGCTCATCGGGGCCAACGGCGCGGGCAAGAGCACCACGCTGATGACCATCTGCGGCGTGGTGCCGCCGCGAAGGGGCCAGGTGCTGTTCCAGGGCCAATCCTTAAACGGCGTGTCCCCGGACAAGGTCGTGGCGCGCGGCATCTGCCAGGTGCCCGAGGGCCGGCTCATCTTCCCGGACCTGACCGTGCAGGAGAACCTGGACATGGGCGCGTTTTTGCGCTCGGACAAGGACGGCATCAAGAACGACCTGGACCAGGTCTTCGGCCTGTTCCCGATTCTGCTGGAGCGGCGCGGCCAGCTCGGCGGCACGCTCTCCGGCGGGGAGCAGCAGATGCTGGCCATCAGCCGCGCGCTCATGGCCCGGCCCAAGCTGCTCCTGCTCGACGAGCCGTCCCTCGGCCTGGCCCCGCTCATCATCCGGCAGATTTTCGACATCATCAAGAAGATCAACCGCGAGTCCAACACCACGATCTTCCTGGTGGAGCAGAACGCCAACCAGGCGCTCAAGGTGGCGCACCGGGGCTACGTCATGGAGAACGGGCGCATAACGCTCGAAGATTCCTGCGACAAGCTCCTTGCCAATGACGAGGTCAAGAAGGCATATCTGGGGCTCTAGACGATCCCAGCCGCACTCGAAACCCGGAGAACGCCGGGAAAAACGGGAGAGAAGGACCATGCAGGACAAGATCATCGGCAAAGCGCTCACCTTCGACGACGTGCTGCTCATGCCGGACTACTCGGAGGTCCTGCCGGACTCTGTGGACGTCGGCACCATGCTCACGCCGAGCATCCGGCTGAACATTCCGCTTCTGTCCGCCGCCATGGACACCGTGACCGAGGCGCGCATGGCCATCAGCATGGCCCGGCACGGCGGGGTGGGCGTCATCCACAAGAACATGACCATCCGCGACCAGGTGCGCGAGGTGGACAAGGTCAAGAAGAGCGAGTCGGGCATGATCCACGACCCGGTCACGGTGCACCCGGACGACAACGTGGGCAAGGTGCTGGCGCTCATGGGCGAGTACCGCATCTCGGGCCTGCCCGTTGTCCGCGGCGACACCCTGGTGGGCATCGTCACCAACCGCGACGTGCGCTTCGTCACCGACCCGGCCACCCCGGTCTCCGAGGTCATGACCAGCCGCAACCTGGTCACCGTGCCCGTGGGCATCAGCGACGAGGAAGCCAAGCGCCAGCTGCACCAGAACCGCATCGAGAAGCTGCTGGTGGTGGACGACGACGACAAGCTCATGGGGCTGATCACCATCAAGGACATCGAAAAGGTCAAGAAATACCCCAACGCCTGCAAGGACGACCTGGGCCGCCTGCGCGTGGGCGCGGCCGTGGGCGTGGGCCAGGACGGCATCTCCCGGGCCGAGGCGCTCCTGCGCGCCGGGTGCGACTTCCTGGTGCTCGACTCGGCCCACGGGCATTCCAAGAACATCCTGGACGCCGCGCGCATCCTGCGCCAGACCTTCCCGGACGCCCAGCTCATCGGCGGCAACGTGGCCACCTACGAGGGCGCCAAGGCGCTCATCGAGGCCGGCGTCGACACGGTCAAGGTCGGCATCGGGCCGGGCTCCATCTGCACCACGCGCATCGTGGCCGGGGTCGGCGTGCCGCAGATCACGGCCATCCTGGAGGCGGGCCGGGCCTGCCGCGAGGCTGGCAAGTGCATCATCGCCGACGGCGGCATCAAGTTCTCCGGCGACGTGGTGAAAGCCATCGCCGCCGGGGCCGACACCTGCATGATGGGCTCGCTCTTCGCCGGCACCGAGGAAAGCCCCGGCGAGACCATTTTGTACCAGGGCCGCACCTACAAGATCTACCGGGGCATGGGCTCCATCGACGCCATGGCCGCAGGCAGCTCGGACCGCTACTTCCAGGACAAGAGCAAGAAGCTCGTGCCCGAGGGCATTGTCGGCCGCGTGCCCTTCCGGGGCCAGGTCACCGAGAGCATCCACCAGCTGGTGGGCGGCCTGCGCTCCGGCATGGGCTACCTGGGCTGCGCCGACATCGCCGAGCTCAAGGTCAAGGCCCGGTTCATGCAGATATCTTCGGCGGGCCTGCGCGAAAGCCATGTCCACGACGTCATCATCACCAAGGAATCTCCCAACTACCGCGTCGAATCCTAAAAGGCGCGCGAAGCAGGCCAGTCATATGCAGCACGAAGAAAAGGTCATCATCATCGACTTCGGGTCCCAGGTCACCCAGCTCATCGCGAGAAGAATCCGCGAGGCCGGGGTGTACTCGGAGATCCACCCCTGCACCAGCGATCCCGCTGCCATCAAGGCCCTGAACCCCAAGGCGCTCGTGCTTTCCGGCGGGCCGTCCAGCGTGCACGACGAGGGCGCGCCGCCGCTGCCGGGGGAATACCTCACCTGGGGCCTGCCCATCCTGGGCATCTGCTACGGCATGCAGATCCTGGCGCACACGCTCGACGGCGAGGTGACCCGCTCCAAGGACCGCGAGTATGGCCGGGCCGAGTTCGAGGCCGTGGGCGACAGCCCGCTTTTCGCCGGGGTGGAGGGCAGGGACAGGCTGACGGTCTGGATGAGCCACGGCGACCATGTGGGCAAGCTGCCCACGGGCTTTTCCCGCATGGGCAAGACCGGCAGCCTCGAAAACGCCGCCATGGGCGACCCCGCGCGCAAGATCTACGCCGTGCAGTTCCACCCCGAGGTGGCCCACACCGACCAGGGCGAGCGCAT
>CAZXZF010000109.1:0-8389 GCA_964645095.1 uncultured Desulfocurvus sp.
GTCTTGGGCAATGTCTGGGGCGATGTCTGAGGAGGACCGTCGGCTTCAAGGGGCGGGGCGTCCTGGGCCAGGGCCCGGCGGGCCGGGAAAAAGGCCAGGAGCAGCGCCGAAAGGATCAGGCAGGGCAGGACGCGGGGCATGTTCAGTTCTCGACGCCCTTGCACTTGAGCAGGGTCTGGGTCCACTCGATGGACTCGGCATAGTTGCTGGCCGAGGTCTCCCGGTCCAGGCTCTTGCTCTCCAAAAACTCCTCCACGTCCTCCCAGTTGCCGATCTCGATGTCCTCCACCAGGGACAGCCAGGCCCAGTAGGGCGAGGGCTTGGAAAGAAGGGCGGCCTCAACGTCCTTGTTCAGCGGAATGTTCTCCAGGAGCTTGTTCATGGGTTGGGCCAGGAGCACGTCGAGCTTGGAGAACAGGCCCAGCATGAAGAGCGTTTCGGGCGGAAAGGCGTGGTCCTTGTGGAGCTTGCCCATGCTCTCCAGGTAGCGCGCGCGCTGCAGGGAGGTATAGGCCGCCTCCTGCACCTTGGAGGTGCTGTCAAAGTCGGAGATGATCACGGCCAGGAACCATTGCTTGATCTGTTGCTTGCCCAGGAGCATCAGGGCTTGCTGGATGGACTGGATCTTGGAGCGCAGGGAAAAGGCAGCGGAATTGATGAAATTCAGCAGGCGGTAGCTCACGCTGGGGTCTGAGGAGATGATCTGCGAGAGTTCGCGCACGTCGAAGTCTTCCCCGGTCAGGGCGCGCAGGAGGCGCATCTTGGCCAGCACCGGGGTGGGCACCTTGCTCCCGGTCATGGTCTCCGGACGGCTGAAGAAAAACCCCTGAAAGAGCGAGAACCCGAAGCTCTTGGCCAGGTCGTACGTGGCCCGGTCCTCCACCTTCTCGGCCAGCAGGCGGCAGCCATGCTTGCGCAGATCTGCGCCGATGGCCTTCATGCGCTCGGGCGCCATGCCCAGCACCTCGACCTTGACGATGTCCGCCAGGGGGATGACCTCTTCGAATCCGGGCTGGCCCACGTAGTCGTCGAGCGCGATGATGTAGCCGCGCTCCTTGATGCGCCGGAGCGCCGCGATCATCTCCGGGGTGGGAGTGATGGTTTCCAGCACCTCGACCACGCAAATCTCCCTCGGCAGGGCGTAGACCGAGTCGTCCAGGAGCAGGCGTTGCGGAAAGTTGATGAAGGCCTTGCGGGACTTGTCCATGCCCGAGAAGGCCAGGGAGAAGCCGTCGGCGATGACCGAGGCCGTGGCCAAGTCATCCTCGGTGACGTCGGCGGTCTTGGCCAGGGCGCTGCTCCGGAAGAGCAGCTCATAGGCCCAGACCTTCTCATGCGCGTCGAAGATTGGCTGCCTGGCCACAAAAATGGCTTTGTGGTCCTTATGTACCTCTGGCTCCTGCGCGGATGTGGTCATATATGCAGTATCCCTCTTTTCCAAGGCCCGCGCAAGGCCAAATGATAACGCCGCAGCTACTTCCCCGGGGCAGCGGGCGCGGTGGCGTTCTGCTGGGGGCTCATGGCCTTGTACTCCTCCTCCAGAATCTGGGGGATGGGCCGGACCCAGAAGGTCTCCTTGACCTGCTCCTTGGCGTCCGCGGGGGACTTCGCGGGGCAGGCCTTGATGGGCCTTTGGTTGGGGCATTCCGGGGAGGAAAAAACGGCGGTGAGGCACTTGCCGTCGGAATCCTGCGTATAGGGGATGACCCGGCGCGTGGCGTGCCAGGTGCGGTCCTGCACCACGACCTGACCATCGGGCATCACGGCGCAGAGGTACTCCGAATTCTTGGAGGCGTAGAACATGGAGATGATGTACACCCCTTCCCCGGCCTTGCCCACATAGCCGAACTCATTCACTTTCTTGCAGAGCAGGCGTGAAAGAACCTGCTTGCAGAGGGAAAGGTTCGCGTCGTCCCCGGCGGCCTGGGCCTGGGGGGCAACAGCCAGGAGGAGCAGAACAACAACCAGGGCCGGGAGCAGCAGACGGGGGAGAGGGCGCACAGTGTTAGGCATTGGGTTGGTCCGTGAGGAGAAAGATTTGGAAGCCATCGGGGCTGTCAGTCTCGCATTGCTGGGCGCATCCGGCGCACTGATAGCTGCCTGGCCGGTGGTACCAGCGGGCCTTGGCCGGGTGCTCGCAGCGGAAATAGGCATACACCGCCGCCGACACCGTGCCGTGGTAAGGCCTGTAGCCCTGCTGCCGGACAAAATCGAGAAAGCGCATGCTTGGCCCCCTGCCTGGCGCGCGGCGATTCGCCCCGCAGCACCTGGGGCGATTTGTAGCCTGTCCGCCAGAAATTGCAACGTCCGCCCAGCTCGGGCAGACGATTTGCCTTTGCAGAAACCGGGCATGCGGAATTCAGAGGGGAACAGACACACAGAAGACTCCCCGGGTTGCGACATGAAGCAGAGCCTGGACAAAGGTCCGCCTGGGCAAAGCCACCATTGCCCAGAAGGCGTGAGAACCGGCGCCTGGCCCTGTGCATGCCCGGGCAGCGGCTCCGGCAGCGGTATCATCCCACTTCCGCCCAGGCCGGTTGCGCTGCGGGGCAGAGGATATCCTGAGCCCATCGCCGGAATATGGGCCTGCCCCCTTGATTTTTTGGACAAACAGGCCGAAGAAATGCAGAATCAGGTCAGAAACGGGCACACAGCGCCCAGGACCGGGAAGGGGCATTGGAACAGCAAGAAGCCGATCAGAACTGCTCGACGCTTACCTGCGCAGGGACCAGGCCGGAATGGCCCGCGCGCCTGGAGGCCTATTTCGCCGCCCTGCGCCCGCTCAAGGAAAGAAGCACCGTGCGCGAGGTGCTGGAGCGCGAGCTTCTGCTGGCCTTCATCGAGATCAACAGCGGGGGCATCAGCGAATACCCCATGCTGGAATCCCAGCAGCAGAGCATCATCAACACCCTTTGCCGCCGCACCGACCACCCGGCCGACGCCTTCCTGCGCAAGCTGGCCGGAAACTTCCCGCTGCTCTTAAACCGCCTCGACAAGGAGCAGTCCGCCGGGGACGAGACCGCCCTGGCCCAGACCACGGCCCTGCTGCGCAACACCGAGTCCCTGCTGGTCAAGAGCGTGCAGGGCATGGTCTTCGCCATGGGGCTGACCACGGACAACTACGAGGAGCTCATCATGCGCCACTTCGGCGCGCCGGGGCTCTCGCAGTTTGCCGACCTCATCAAGACACACCAGCTGGACCAGAGCTTCTGGCGCGAGTTCGTGGAGCGCTTCATCGCCCAGCACATCGCCGAGGGCTACGACCACCTCACCAGCGAGGGCAAATTCCTGCTCTCCAAGGACGGCCAGCAGGTCCTCATCCGCTTCCTGTTCGACGATGTGCTGGCCACCCTGCACGACACGCCGGGAGAGATCCCCAAGACCCGCGTGCAGACGGCCTTCGAGACCGCCAGCGCCGAGGACGCCGCGTCCCAGACCGTGCGCAGGGTGGTCCAGGCCTGCCTGCTCAAGGGCCTGTCCTTCCTGCCCGGCGACCTGTTGCTGGAACACCTCGAGAGCGCGGCCTTCATCGTCTGCATGGACCCCGTGGCCCAGAGCCTGTACCGCGCCATGCAGGCCCGCGCCCAGGGCCAGCCCCCGCAGGAGAAGCACCCCCTGCCCTTCCTCATGGAGCAGGCCGTGGCCCTGGCCCTGGGCGCGGTGCTGGTCTTGAGCCAGGCCCGCGAGCATTTCCTGACAGCCCTGGCCTCCCTGCGCTCCGACGAGCTGGAGGCCGTGCGCTCCCTGGCCCAGGGGCTGTCCATCGAGTCCCTGGAGCGCGTGCTGTTCTACCTCATGGAGAGCTCCTTCGTGGGACTGCTGCGCGACAGGGCCCGCGACGAGGGGGCCAAGGTGAGCGTGCGCAGCATCGCCGCGCGCCGAAGCCTCGTGCCCGCAGTGGACGCCCTGGCCAAGCAGGGGCTCTCGCGCATCCGCAAGAGCCAGATCTGGACCCAGGACCCCACGCGCCCGGACATGCTGCTGTTCAAGACCAAGAATCCCCAGCAGCTGGCGGCGCTCATGCAGGTGCTGCAACTGGAGGAGCCCCTGGCCGCCGCCATCCGCGCCCTGTGGGACAAGGCCCCCCTGCGGCGCGACTTCCTGGTGGTCATCGACCTGACCCAGGTGGCCCGCACCACGCAGAACATCAAGGCCAAGCTCACCGAACTGCTCTCCAAGTACGGCGTGCTCCAGCAACAAAACGTCGCGCCCGTGCCTCCGGGCTCGGCCGCTGCGGAGCCCACGCAATAGCCTCCGGCGGCTGTGGGGCCTGAGGCTCTCTTCTCCCCTCCCGGCCTTACGCGAAGACGATGGTCTTGTTGCCGTCCACGAGCACGCGATCTTCCAGGTGCCAGCGCACGGCGCGGGAGAGCACCTGGCGTTCGATGTCGCGGCCCAGGATCTTCAGTTCGTCCAGGCGGTGCCGGTGCGACACGCGGATGACGTCCTGCTCGATGATCGGCCCCTTGTCGAGCCTGCCGGTGACGTAGTGGGCCGTGGCCCCGATGAGCTTGACCCCGCGCTCCACGGCGCGGCGGTACGGGTCCGCGCCCTCGAAGGCGGGCAGGAAGGAGTGGTGGATGTTGATGATGCGCTGGGGGAAGCGTTTGACAAAGGCCGGAGAAAGAATGCGCATGTAGCGCGCCAGGACCACCAGGTCCACCGGCCCGCCCGGCAAGCCGTCGAGCAGCGCGAGCATCTTCTCCTCGGGCACGGTGAGCGTGCGGCCGCGCGGCGCGTCATGGGCTTCAGGCACGTGCACCTGCTCGAAGCGCACGCCAAAGGCCTCCACAGCGGGCCGCAGGTCCGGGTGGTTGCTGATGACGAGGGGCAGTTCCGCGGGCAGTTCGCCGCGCCCCACCCGCCATAAAAGGTCCATCAGGGCGTGGTCCAGCCTGGAGACGAGCACGGCCACGCGCTTCTTGCGGCCCGAGAGCACCACCCTCCAGTTCATCTGGTAGCGCGCGGCCACCTCGCGGCCAAAGCCGCGCGCCAGTTCCTCGATGCTGCCCTCCAGGCCGGGCAGGTAGAACTCCTGGCGCATGAAGAAGCGCCCGCCCTCAGGGTCGGTGGAGTGCTGGTCGGAGTGGATGATGTTCACGCCGCGCTGGTGCAGAAAGCCGCTCACCGCAGCCACGATGCCCGAGCGGTCCGGGCAGTTGGCCAGCAGGCGCGCGCACCCGGCCTGGGGCGCAACGGCCTGACGCACCGGAGGCTGGGGCTTGGCCGAGGCTGGGCCGCGCATCCGGGCTAGTCGTCTGCGCCGAACAGGGACGGCTTGGGTGCGGTCTCGTCGCCGCCGGACAGGGCGGCGAGCATGACCACCGGCCCGGCCGCGCCGCAGAAGCCCAGGTCGTCGGAGCCGGTCTTGCCGGCCTCGGCGCGCCGCCAGAGCATGCACATGGAGCCCAGGCAGAACTTCATCTTGTCGTCGCGCGTCTTGAGCAGCGGGCAGTACTTGAACTTGGCGTCGGATTCCGGCAGCAGCATGGCTGTCTCCCCCTACCCGGCCTTGGGCCGCGCGCCGGGCATGCCCGGGAAGTCCACCAGCGGGATCTTGCCCAGGCGGCTCTTCAGGTACTCCACGAGGATGGCGCTCAAACGCTCCTCGCGGTTCATGGTGCGGGAATACTTGCCGCCCTCCACCACCTTCTGGAACTCGCTCTTGTCCATGGCCGGGGAGGTCTTGGCGATGTTCTCGATGGCCACGGAGTAGGCCGCGATCTTGCGCTCCAGCTCGGCGTCGCTCATGGTCGAGAGTTCGCGCACGCGCAGGGCGAACTCATCGGGGTCGGGCAGCCTGTCCGACTCCACGATCTTCTTGAAGGCGTTGGCATAGCGGGTGGAACCCTCGTTGATGTGGTGCTTCTGGACGAAATTCTGCCCCATCCAGCCCGCGCGCAGCCACTTGAAGAGCATGAACGAGGTCTGGTTCGGCCCCTCCTCCACGAAGACCTGCACCGAGGCCGAGTCGTACATGTAGGTGTCGGCCCAGCCGATCATGCCCTTGTTCAGCCCGTTGATGCCGGAATAGAAGTAGCTCCACTCGCCGTCGTCGAGGATGACGGCCTTCTTGCCCACGCTGGATTTGTCCTTCTGCTTGCTGACCGATATGAGCACGTTCTTGCCATTGAGCTTGGTCAGGATGATGAGCCGGTTCAGGTCATAGCGGTAGTAGCCCCCGCCGAAGGAGTCCGGGGCGTTGACCTCATACTCCGATCCCCACAGGGCCACGGGCCTGTCCAGCTTGCCCAGGTGCAGCCAGGGCTTGGGGTCCCTGTCCACGATGTCGCTGCCACGGTGCCAGCCGCCCAGGCGCAGCACGCTGGGGAACAGCAGGTAGCTCGGAATGGCCGGGTTGTAGCAGTATTGCATGAGCCGGGAGAGCGAGGTCTTCATGGTCATGCGCAGCACCGTTCCGTTGGCTTCATAACGGCGCTCGGGGATAAGGTCGCGGGCGTCGCCCCTGGCCTGGGACACATACTCCAGCAGGCTCTGGAAGCTCTGCGGATTGACTTCGGCGTTGCGCTTCAGGCCCAAGTCAAGGAGCGCGCCCAGGCTCTGCTCCACGGGCTGCGGCAGCGGGGCGGACAGGGCCTGGCCGGGCACGAACAGGGCGAGCAGAACAAACAAAACAGCATACGTCCCGCTCAAGCGGCGGGCCCCGGTCGCTACCGACATGAATTCCCTCTGCGATGTTGGGCGGTTATGGCAAAACGCTCCCCGCTGGCAGGAGGAATATAAGCACTCGCGGCGCGGTTGACAAGCGCAAGCCTTTCAGGCTCAAGCCACGGTTCCCTTCCAAGCCAAAAACAGGTAGACAGCATCGAGGCCGCACCCGAATGCGCAACGGACGCGGCCAAACCACCAAGCGGAGTGCCCCATGCCCTTTCCCCTGGCCGTGCTCGTTTCCGGCAGCGGGTCCAACCTGCAGTCCATACTGGACAAGATCGAAGCGGGCGCCATCGACGCCGAGGTCCGCGTGGTCCTGTCCAACAAGCCGGAGGCACTGGGCCTGACCCGCGCCCGCAACCGGGGCGTGGCCACCTGGAGCCGTCCGCACACGGACTTCGCCTCGCGCCAGGCCTTTGACGCCGAAATGGTGCGCGTTATCAACGATCATGGCATCAGCGGCGACCACGGCATCAGCGCCGGCACGGGCGCGGTGCTCCTGGCCGGGTTCATGCGCATGCTGACCCCGGAATTCCTGCGCGCCTTTCCGCAGGCCGTCCTGAACATCCACCCGGCCCTTCTGCCCAGCTTTCCCGGCACCCACGGCGCGGCCGACGCCGCCGACTACGGCGTGCGCCTGGCCGGATGCTCGGTGCACTTCGTGGACGAGATCATGGACCACGGCCCGGTGGTCATCCAGGCCGCTCTTCCAACTCAGGTCGGCGAGGGCGGCGAAGCCCTGGCCGCGCGCATCCTGAAGCTTGAGCACTGCATCTATCCCCAGGCCGTGTCCTGGCTGGCCCAGGGGCGGCTGTCCATCCGGGGCCGCCACGTGCACGTCGCGGGCGCTGCTACGTCCACCTGCGGCAACGGAGATCATCCCTTCATGGCCAGCCCCGGCCTGGAGCCGGGCTTCCTGCCAGCACCGGCCTGACAGCCCACGGAGGTCTGCATGGAATCCTTCCGCCTGAGCCTGACCCCGGACGAACAGCAGTACCTGAAGGAGCTGGTGCGCCTGGTCATCGCCGGCCAGCTCACGGGCCGGGGGCCGTCAACGCCGCCCGAGCCATCGACGGAGCTGCTCAAAAGCGAGCTGGGGGCCTTTGTGACCCTCAAGCGCGGCGGAAACCTGCGCGGCTGCATCGGCAACCTGGTGGGCAGCGGGCCGCTCTTTCAGACCGTCTGGAACATGGCCCAGGCCGCAGCCTTCCAGGACCCGCGCTTCAATCCGCTGACAGCGGCGGAGATGGACGGGCTGGGCATCGAGATATCCATCCTGGGGCCGCTCACGCCCTGCCCGGACCCTCAGCTGGTGGAGATCGGCCGGCACGGGCTCATCATGCGCCGGGGCGCGAACCAGGGCCTGCTCTTGCCCCAGGTGCCCGTGGAGTGGGGCTGGGACCGCGAGCAGTTCCTGGCCCAGACCTGCCGCAAGGCCGGGCTGCCCGCCACGGCCTGGCGCGAGCCGGGCACGGAGATCTACTGGTTCGAGGCCGTGGTCTTTTAGCGGAGACCAAGAAATACGTGGCCATCCTTGTCTGCGTTTCTTTGACAAAAACATGACCAGTGGCGTAGGCTTCAGGATAGTCCCGCGCATAGCCGCCCCACGTTGACCAGGCAGGGGGACGGGCCTGCGCAGAATCTCCATCCTGGAGGCCCCCCGTGAAGCGCCTGACCATCAAGTCCCTGCTGGCCATCCTCGCCGCCGTCACCCTGG
>CAZXZF010000110.1:0-8336 GCA_964645095.1 uncultured Desulfocurvus sp.
GCTCGCCACAGGCAACATCCTGCGCCTGTCGCTGGGCTGGATGTGGGCCGTGGGCCTCGTCTTCGTGCTGCTGCCCGGCCCGCTGCTGGACCTGTTCGAAACCACGCCGGGCATTGCGCCGCTGCCGGGCGACCCGGCCTTCGCCGAGATCCGCGGCATGGGCGTGGTGCTCCTGCGCTACGTGGCGCTCTACAGCCTCATCGACGGCGTCTCCATCGTCTACTTCGGCGCGCTCAAGGGCGCGGGCGACACGCGCTTCGTCATGCTGACCATGCTCGCGGCCAGCGTCGGCGTGCTCATCCTGCCCGCCTGGCTCCTGGTCGAGACCGGCAGCGGCGGCATCCACGGCCCGTGGCTCTGCCTCACGGCATACATCGCCGCGCTGGCCGGCTCCTTTGCCCTGCGCTTCCGGGGCGGCACGTGGCGGCGCATCAAGGTCATCGAAGAAACGCCCAGGGCCCCGGACAGCGCTTGTCCTTGACAGCAGGCCAGGGCATGGCAAAGGTAAATGCCTGCGGCGGCCGAAGCTTGGGGATGCCTCCGGCGGCCGGGGGGCCCCCTTCGGGGTTTTATCACCCTCGAATGCCCTCGCTTGGCGCCGAACTCTGCGGCGGTTCCCGCCGCAGAGCCCGGCGCGAACCAATGGGGATTCCAAAGGGCCTCAGGCCCTTTGGCGGGGTCCAGGGGCAGCGCCCCTGGGGTTTGGCCTAGGGGCAGCGCCCCTGGGGTTTGGCCTAGGGGCAGCGCCCCTGGGGTTTGGCCTAGGGGCAGCGCCCCTGGGGCCTTCCTGGGGGCGGCGCCCCTGGGGCCTTCCTGGGGGCGGCGCCCCTGGGCAACAGGAACAGGACACGCATGGACCCACGACTGACACGACTGCTCGACGCCTTCCGCGCCATTGGACCAGTGGCCGTGGCCTTTTCCGGCGGGGTGGACAGCTCGCTCGCCCTGTGGGCTGCGGCCACGGCTCTGGGCGAGGCTGCGGTTGGCGTCAGCGTGCGCTCGGAGTTCGTCTGCGCGCACGAGCGCGAGCGCGCCGACCGGCTGAGCGCATTCCTCGGCCAGCAGACCGGCGTGCTGGTGCTGGTGCGCAGCATGTCCGCCCTGGCCGACGCTGGCCTGCGGGCCAACACAGGGGAGCGCTGCTACCTGTGCAAGTGCCGGGTGCTGGATGAGGTGCGCCGGACGGCGCTGGAGCACCTGGGGCCGGGGGTTGCCCTGGCCGAGGGCACCAACGCCGACGACGACCCGGCGCGTCCGGGCAGGCGGGCCGTGGCCGAGGCCGGGGCGCATTCGCCGCTTTTCGCCTGCGGCATCGACAAGGCCGGGGTGCGCGAGCTGGCGCGGGCCATCGGCCTGCCCAACGCGGACGACCCGTCCAACTCCTGCCTGGCCACGCGGGTGCCCGAGGGCGTTGAGCTGACCTTCAAGCGCCTCACGGCCATCGAGGCCCTGGAGCGCACGGCCCGGGAACTGGGGCTGATGGACCTGCGCGCGCGGCTGGCGCCAGGCCCAGACGGCAGCCCGAATGGCGGACAGGACGCGGTGCGCCTGCTGGTCCGCCCGGCCCAGCTGCTGCTGGCCCAGAGCCTGGCCGCGCGGCTGGCGGAGCGGGCGCGGTTCATCGGTTTCGCACACTTTCAGCTGGGAGAACGCACGTGAACGTGGACGCGCTGCTTGAAGAATTCCGCCAGGGACGGCTCTCCGCCGAGGAGATCAAGCGCCAGTTGACCGGCCACAGCTACGCCGATGCCGGGTTCGCCCGCCTGGACCACCACCGCCTGCTGCGAAAAGGGCAGCCCGAGGTGGTCTTCTGCCAGGGCAAGACCCCGGAGCACGTGGCGCACATCTTCCAGGAACTGGCGCAGCAGAATGGCCGCGTGCTGGGCACCCGCGCCGACCCCGGCCATTTTGAGGCCGTGCGCGACCTGCCCGGAGCCCATTACGACCCGCTTTCGCGCGTGCTGAGCATCAAACGCGAGCCCGTGGAGCTGGTGGGCAAGGTCATCGTCATCAGCGCGGGCACGGCGGACATGCCCGTGGCCGAGGAGGCCGCGCGCGTGGCCGAGCACCTGGGCAGCCGCGTGGTGCGCCATTTCGACTGCGGGGTGGCGGGCATCCACCGCTTCCTGAGCGTGCTGGACGACTTTCTGGACGCGCGCGCCGTGGTGGCCGTGGCGGGCATGGACGGCGCGCTGCCGTCCGTTGTGGGCGGGGCCGTGGCCGCGCCGGTCATCGCCGTGCCCACGAGCATCGGCTATGGCGCCAGCTTCGGCGGCCTGGCCGCGCTCCTGACCATGCTCAACTCCTGCGCTCCGGGCGTCACCGTGGTCAACATCGACAACGGCTTCGGGGCCGGGTACATGGCCCACATCATCAACGCCCAGTGCGTGGCCGCAGGCAAAGGATAACCCTTCGTGAAGACCCTCTATCTTGAATGCGCCCTGGGCGTGTCCGGCGACATGCTCCTGGCCGCCCTCTCGGACATGCTCGAGGGCGGCCCGCAGCTGCTCACCGAGGCCGTGGCCAGCCTGAACCTGCCCGGCGTGTCCGTGCGCTTTTCCGAGCAGATGATCCAGGGCATCCGCACGCGGCGCGTGGAGGTGCTGGAGGAGTCGCCCCAGCCCCTGCGCCACCTGGCCGACCTGACGCGCATCGTGGGCGCGTCCTCGCTGCCGCAGCGCGTCAAGGAAGGCAGCCTGGAGGCGCTGACGCGCCTGGCCCTGGCCGAGGCCACCGTGCACAACGAGCCCCTGGAGCACATCCACTTCCACGAGGTGGGCGCGGTGGACACCGTGGTCGACGTGCTGGGCGCGATGCTCCTGGCCGAGGCCAGCGGCGCGGACCGCGTGGTGGCCTCGCCCGTGAACCTGGGCTCCGGGTTCGTGGAATTCTCCCACGGGCGCTTCCCGGTGCCTGCCCCGGCCTGCGCCGAGCTGGCCAAGGGCATGCGCACCTTTGCCACGGACTCCGGCTTTGAGCTGGCCACGCCAACGGGCCTGTGTCTGGTCAAGACCATGGCCGAGTCCTACGGGCCGCTGCCGCTGGGCAGCGTGCTGGCCGTGGGCTACGGCTCGGGCACGTACTCAAACGGCGCCTACCCGACCTTCCTGCGCACGTATCTCATCGAGGACGGTGATGAAGTCGAGGAATGCGAGGCCTGCCACGGACATGACGACTAGCGCGCAGGACATGCAACTCCCCAAGGTGGAGCTCGTCATCGCGCGCTATTGCGAGGACCTTTCGTGGCTGCGCGAGGTCGGCCTGCCCTGCCGGGTCTACAACAAGGGGCCCAAGATCGACCCGGCCACCCTGCCGCCGGGGCCGACGCCGGAGACGAGGGTCGTGGCCCTGCCCAACGTGGGCCGCGAGGCGCACACGTACCTGACGCACATCCTGGCGCACTATCACCATCTGCCCCAGTACACGGCCCTGCTCCAGGGCAACCCCTTCGCGCACCTGGCCCCGCCAGAGGAGCCAGGGGTCACGCCCCAGGGCCTGCGCCAGCGGCTGCTCACGCTGGCGGCCAAGGATACGCCCTTTGCCGGGCTGGCCTGGTTCCGCCTGCGCTGCGACGGCCTGGGCCGCCCGCACGACCTGGCCGACCCGGCCAAGGAGGGCCGCTGGAAGGGCTGGGGCAAGGACATCCCCGTGGCCCGGACCTTTGAGGCGCTGTTCCAGACCCCGGCCCCGAAGGAGTTCATCGCCCGGGCGGCCACGGGCAACATGCTCGTGCGCGCGGAGCGCATCCTGGCGCGGCCCGAGGAGTTCTACCGCCGCGCCCTGGACCTCGTGGCGAGCGACCCGGACGACGCGGACAACACCGGGCATGCCTTTGAGCGCCTGTGGCAGGCAATTTTCTCCGGGTCGGGGGGCGCGGCAGGGGCGGTCTCCTCCCGGTCAGGCAGGATTTGACGGAGCGGCCTCTCGCGGGGTATGATTTGCAGTTGCGCCAAGACGTTAGCTTGGTGTCCGGCATTGCAGGCCGGGGTTGCAGGCAGGGGCCGGGCATTGGGGCATCCACACATCTTTCGCGGACGGACACACCGGCCGCCCCCTCAAGCGGGGAGACGCAATGCTGAAGCGGCTCACGCCATTCTTCGGACCAGCCCTGGCCCTGACCCTGCTTGCCGCGGCAGGCTGGGCGCTCTCCGCGCAGCTGGCCGGGCACAGTCTCCAGGAGATCCTGGACACCCTGGCCTCGGAGACCGAGCGCGATCTGCTGCTGGCCTTCGGACTCACGGCGGTGAACTTCGCCGTGCTGGCGGGCTACGACATCCTGGCCCTGCGCTACATCGGCCACCCGCTGCCGCACACCAGGGCGGCCTTCGCCTCCTTCGCAGGCAACGCCTTCAGCAACACCATCGGCCTGTCGACCCTGGCCGGCAGCTCCGTGCGCTACCGGCTGTACAGCTCCTGGGGCCTCACCCCCGGCGAGATCGCCAAGATCGTGGTCTTCACCACCCTCACCCTGTGGCTGGGGCTGTTCTCCATCGGCGGCATCATCTTCACCGTGCGGCCCCTGCCCCTGCCCGGCTGGGTCACCCTGCCCTTCCACACCACCCGGCCGCTCGGGTTCATCCTGCTGTTGCCGCCCGCGCTCTACCTTGCGGCGGCGGCCTGGAAAAAGACGCCCTGGCGCGTGGGCAAGTTCGAACTGCTGCTGCCGGAGTTCAAGAGTTCGCTGCTCCAGGTGGCCATCGCCTCCCTGGACTGGGCGCTGGCTGCGGCGGTGCTCTATGCCTTGCTGCCGCCCTGGGTCAACGTCAACTTCCCGCTGGTGCTGGGGGCCTTTTTGCTGGGGCAGATCGCGGGCCTCATCAGCCAGGTGCCCGGCGGACTTGGCGTGTTCGAGTCCTGCCTGATCTTCCTTTTGACCCCGCGCATCCCCGCGCCCACGCTCTTCGCCGCCCTGGTGGCCTACCGCCTGGTGTACTACGCCGCGCCCCTGGCCGTGGCCAGCGCGCTTTTGGGCATCCGCGAGACCATCGCCGCCAAGAAGACCCTCACGGGCATCCTGGGCTTCCTGGGCGACTGGCTGCCCGTGGTGGCCCCGCACGCCCTGTCCGTGACAACCTTCCTGGCCGGAGCGCTGCTGCTCTTCTCCGGCGCAACGCCAGCGGTTTCCTCGCGCCTGGACTGGCTGCAGAACTTCCTGCCGCTCGGCGTGCTGGAGGCCTCGCACTTCCTGGGCAGCCTGGCGGGCCTGGGCCTGATCATCCTGGCGCGCGGCCTGCACAAGCGCCTGGACGCGGCCTATTACGTCACCGCCCTGGTGCTCTTCATGGGCATCATCGCCAGCCTGCTGAAAGGCCTGGACTACGAGGAGGCCTTCTTCCTCACGGTGCTCCTGCTGGCGCTCTTGCCCTGCCACAAGTATTTCTACCGCAAGGCCTCGCTTTTGTCCGAGGGCTTCACCCTGGGCTGGATCGCGGCCACCGTGCTGGCGCTGGGCTGCTCCGTGCTGCTCGGCGTCATGGCCTACGGCGACGACGCGCTGGACCGCGACCTGTGGTGGCAGTTCACCTTTGAGGACGAGGCCAGCCGCTTCATGCGCGCCACGGTGGGCATCCTGGTGGGCGTGGTCTTTGTGGCCGCCTTGCGCCTCATGCGCTCGGCCCGGCCGCGCTACGCGCCGACAAGCGAAGGCGACATGCAGACCGTGCGCGCGCTGGTGGCCAAGTCGCCCGACACCTTCGCCCACCTGGCCATGCTGCGCGACAAGAGCTTCCTGGTGAGCCAGGACGGCACGGGCTTTCTCATGTACGCCGTGGCCGGACGCAGCTGGGTCTGCATGGGCGACCCCGTGGGTCCGGCGTCCGCGCGCGCGGAGCTGGCCTGGCGCTTTCGCGAGATGGTGGACCTCTACGCCGGGTGGACGGCCTTCTACCAGGCGGGCCAGGCCAACCTGCCGCTGTACCTGAACCTGGGCCTGGCCATCGTGAAGATCGGCGAGGAGGCGCGCGTGAGCTTGCAGGAGTTCTCCCTGGCCGGGCAGGCGCGCAAGGGCCTGCGCTACACGCGCAACATGGTCGAGAAGGAGGGCTGCGTCTTCGAACTGGCGCCCGCCAGCGCGACCCCGGGGCTGCTGCCCGAGCTGCGCGCCGTGTCCGACGCCTGGCTGGCCTCCAAGAACGCGCGCGAGAAGAAGTTCTCCCTGGGCTTCTTCAACGAGGAATACTTGAGCGGCTGCGCCATGGCCCTGGTTCGCCGGGAGGGCCGAATCGTCGCCTTCGCCAACCTGTGGGAGTGCGCAGGCCGCGAGGAGCTCTCGGTTGACCTCATGCGCTATTCCCCGGACGCGCCAGCCAGCGTCATGGAATACCTCTACATCATGCTCATGCTCTGGGGCCGGGAACAGGGCTGCCAGTGGTTCAACCTGGGCATGGCGCCCTTCTCCGGCCTGGAGCGGCACTTCCTCGCGCCCACCTGGACGCGCCTGGGCGGAATGCTTTACAGCTACGGCGGCACGCTCTATAATTTCCAGGGCCTGCGACGCTTCAAGGACAAGTTCGATCCCGTGTGGGAATCCAAATACCTGGCCTGCCCAGGCGGCACGGTGCCGCCGCGCGTGCTGGCCAACATCGCCACCCTGGTTTCAGGCGGCATGCGCGGAGTCATCGTCAAATGAAACGCACCCTAGCGCTTTCCCTCGCCGTTCTCGTCCTGCTCGCCGCCTGCGCCAAACCGGAAAAGGCCCCGGAAAAGCTCAGCTTCGGCGTGTTCGGCGAGGTGCTCATCTACCGCGACCTTGATCGCAACGGGGGCGAGCCCGGCCGCACCGTGCTGCTGCTGTCCGAGGGCGCCTGGGACGCCAAGATGGACCGCGCCGCGCGCACCATGGCGGACATGGACGCCACCGTGGTCGGCATCGACACGGCCCGGCTCATCGCCCCCCTGCGCGAACGGGCCGAAGGCTGCTTCTACCAGGCCTGGGAGTTCGAGGGACTCAGCAAGATCGTGCAGAAGACGCTGGGCTTCAAGGGCTACCACCTGCCTGTGCTGGCGGGCTTTGGCGAGGGCGCGGCCGTGGCCTACGCCACCTTTGCCCAGGCCCCCAAGGAGACCTTTGCCGGGGCCATCACCCTGGGCTTCTCGCCGCGCCTGGCCCTTGGCAAGCCCTTCTGCGCGGCCAACGGCTACGCCTTCGACAACGCCACGGGCCAGGTCCCTGGCGTGGTCATGAAGCCTGTAGAAAGGCCCTTTGGCGCGCTGGTGCTGCTCCAGGGGGCCAAGGATGAGACCTTCAGCCCGGATCAGGCCCGGGTCTTCGCCAGCAAGGTGCCCGGCGCGCGCGTGGTCGCCCTGGACGGAGCGGGCCAGGGCCCCGCCGAGCCCGGCCTGTGGCGCGCGGCCTTCCTGGAGTCCCTGAACGCCATGGCCCCGGCCAATGCCTCTGGCGGCAAGCACGCCGCCCAGGCCGACGCCAGCGATCTGCCCCTGGTGGAGGTGCCAGCCAGACATCCCGGCAAGACGCTCTGCGTCATCGTCACCGGCGACGGCGGCTGGGCCGGCATCGACCAGCAGATCGGGGCCATTCTGGCCGATCATGGGGTCTCCGTGATTGGCTTTAATTCACTCAAGTATTTCTGGAACAAGCGCGAGGCCGACGAGATGGCCCGCGACCTGGAGCGCACGCTTACGCACTACGCCGCCAAATGGGGAGCCGAGCGCTTCATCGTGGTCGGCTACTCCATCGGGGCGGATGTCCTGCCCTTCATGGCCGGGCGCATGAGCGCGCCCACGCGCGAGAAGCTGGCCCTGGTGGCCATGCTCGGGCCGGGCACGCACACGGAGTTCGAGTTCCGCCTGTCCAACTGGCTCACCGAGGAGAACCGGCCCGAGGGCCATGCCATGATCCCGGAGATGCCGAAGCTCGACAAGACCCCGGTGCTGCTGGTCTGCGGCAGCGAAGAAGAAGGCACCCTGTGCCAGAACTACCAGGCCCCCAACGTCAAGAACCTGATCCTGCCCGGCGGGCACCATTTCAACAAGGAATACGAGCAGATCGCCCTGGCCATCCTGCGTGGGGCCGGCATCGCGGTGCAGCCGTAATCCCACGCACCTTGTGAGGAGCAACTCGTGAGCGCACCCGCCGTGACCCCGCCGACCAAGCCGGTCAGCCGCCTGGCCTACATCGACAACGCGCGCATCTTTTTGTCCCTGCTCGTGGTGGCGCACCACGCTGGCCAGCCCTACGGCAGCGACGGCTGGTGGCTGTTCCAGTCGCCCCTGCGCTCCCACTGGATCGGGCTGTTCTTCGGCGTCAACGAGGCCTTCTTCATGGGCCTGTTCTTCCTCATGGCCGGGTACTTCCACCCCGGCAGCGTGGACCGCAA
>CAZXZF010000111.1:0-8320 GCA_964645095.1 uncultured Desulfocurvus sp.
CATCGGCCTTACAAGCCGGAGGTCACAGGTTCGAGCCCTGTTCCGCCTACCACGGGTTTACTATAGTGCGGAGTGGTAGTTAAGCTGGTTATAACGCCGGCCTGTCACGTCGGAGGCCGCGGGTTCAAGTCCCGTCCACTCCGCCAGCATGCACCAAGGGGTGAAGCCGCAAGGCTTCACCCCTTTTTCGTTTGTTTTGAACGCCCGGCCCTCTCGTGAAGAGATTCTTGGAATAGTTGCGGGCCTCCCATCGGATTTGCGTCTGTGCGCTCGCTTATTCCAACACAAAGGGATTGAGGAGAAGCCTCCCTTCGCGCAACACCAGCAGCTTCAACTCTTGCAGTCGGGTCAAGTCGCGGCGCGCGGTCTTCTCGCTGACGGCCCGGTACAACGGCGTGAGAAGAGGATCGAGGAGCATTTCCTTGAGGACAATGGTCTTGCCGGGATGGTGCAGGAGCACGTGCAGCAGGTCGTGCTGGCGGCGGGTAATGGTCCTGTCCTGCAAGTATGCTCCGTAGAGATGCCGTAGCGCCATGATGCGAATGTGCCAATGGATGCGGTCCTGGATATCCGCAACCGAGAGCAGTAACACGCGCATAAAGAATTTGAGGAAAACGGTCACGTCGAGGTCTGGCGCCTTTTCCGTTTCCCGGAAGGCGATGTAATAGTCATCGATATTTTTATAGTAGTAGTTAGACATCATTGAAGGAACATACTTGTATCCACCAGGGGTCATTATAGCTACTTCAAGAAGGCGTGCCGTCCGCCCATTCCCGTCACCAAAGGGGTGAATAAGGGCCAGATGGTAGTGCGCCAGAGCAGCACGCACCACGCAGGGTTCTTCCAGCATTGTCTCAGAGTTTATCCATTCCACAAACGCCGCCATGAGTTGCTCGATGTCAGCGCGGATCTTGGGAGGGACATAAATCCCTCCATGGTCGGCATTGCCCACCTCCACTCGGTGGTCGCGGTACGTGCCCGGCGTGTGGTTATTGTGGCGGATGTCCGCCGCGATCAGACTGTTCAGCTTTTTGATGAATTCTTCAGTCACCAGCAGTTGCTGTGGGCCGCCTTCCGTAAGAGGTTTGGCAAGCAGTCCGTAGGCATTTTTTAAGTTTACGATTTCCTGCTCCGCGCGCTCCCGCAGAGCATTGCCCGTCGGTTCGGCCAGAATTTCGCCAACGCGCGTTTCAGAGAGCGGGTTGCCCTCGATGGCCGCCGTACTGAAGATGGAGCTTCGGATGAGATCGGTGTCGAGTTGTGCCGCAAGGCCAGGCACGATGGGCAGTGCGGCCAGGGCATTGAACAGAGCCTCGAAGCGCGCAAAGTCTTCAACCACGGCTTCGCGTCGGTATTTCCGGCTGAAGGCGACCTTGCCGGATTTGAAGGTCATGACCTTGGTGACTAGTGTCTCGTCCGCAGTCTTGTCTGTCATGGTGTCCACCAACTTGTCCTAAATTTTGTCCCTATCAACATGATGAACTGCTTCACTCTTTAACTAAGTCTAGATTAATCTTGTCCCACAAAATGTCAACTGTTCTGTCCAGGAATTTGGCCGCAGCCGTGGCCGGAAGTGGGCAGTAGGCAGTGGGCGGGGTGCGGGGGGGAGGTCGAGAGCGGTCAGCGCAGGGGCTGGAGACAGGAGCGGAGGGGGCAGGCACCGCAGGCGGGCAGGCCCGCGGGGATGCCGTCTGGCGGCGCTCCGGGGGAGGGCTAGAAGCCCTGGCAGGCGTCGGTCGTTTCCTTGGCCGTGGTGACCACCAGCGGCGCTCCATCGACCTTGATGACGCGCGCGGAGAGCAGGCAGCGGCGCACCTCGCCGCTCACGTGGCGCATGTCGGCCTCGAAGCAGCACACAAAGCCGTCGCGTCCGAGCATCTCCAGAAACTCGTGGCGGCGCGCCAGGTCCACCCAGAGATTGATGGCGGCGCCGGGCTGGCCGATGATCTCCTCACGCGTGCGGCCGCAGGCCACGCAAAAGGCGTCGTTGGCCTCGACAAAGACGCCGAAGATGGTGCTCACGCAGGTGAGCTCCGCGCTTGCGTTGAACACGGCGCGCAGCAGCTCCTCGCTTTTGCGCACGGCTGCCAGGGACGTGTCCTTTGCCGTGATTCCTGCACACTCGTCGAGCATTTTGCCTCACTTGGAAACGGGACGTCGCGCCCAAAGACTACGTATATACCTAGTCCCCAACTGGCGGAGGCGTCAAGCCCTTCAGGAATGGTTCCTGCTCACGTTGCTCCATTATTGTAAGCGCGGCGTGGCCCGCCAAGCCGGGTGCGGTTCAGCCTGGCGAAACGCAGGCGGCCTGGGGTGGCCGGGGCGGAAGGTTGGATTGAAGAGGGTCGGGTCGAGGAAGACCGCGTCGAGGACGATAGGCTTGTTGCGCTGTTGCGCTGGGCAGCTGCGACTTACTGCTTCAAAAACCGCCGGAGCGCCGTCTCCAGCCCGCCGATGCCCACGGTGGTGTCCAGGCAGGGGCCGAAGGGGCGCTCGTTCAGCACGCCGAAGACCGGCAGGGGATAGGCGTCCTGGATGCCGCTGGAGAGGTCGCGGTAGCAGGCCACGGCGATGATCACCTTGGGCCTCTTGTCGACCACGATGCGCCGGGCGATGGTGCCGCCCGTGGCCACGGCCAGGTGCACGCCATAGCGGTCGCGCAGCTCAAGCAGGCCCGTGATGGGGCATTTGCCGCAGCGCTTGCAGTTGTCCACCTCGTGGGTCAGGCGCATCTCGCAGCGGCTGTTCTGCAGACAGTGCGGCATGAGCAAAAGGATGCGCGAGGGCGGAAAGCGCCCCAGCTCGCGCAGCACCATCTCGTTGTTGACCTTGATGAAGGAGGTGTGGATGTCCTCCTTGGAGAAGCCGAGCATGCGGCCAAGCAGGCTCATGAACGGCAGCAGCAGCTTCACCGTGACCCCGCGCACGCGCCGGGCCAGGGGCAGGGGCCAAGGCAGGACGACGCTCAGGAGCAGGCCCAGGCTGGCCCAGAGCACCAGCACGAAGAGCGTGCCCAGGATGAGGCCCAGCACCCACGGCGCGGACGGGTGGATATTTTTCAGGCCCACGTAGGGCACCGCCCAGAGCAGCGCCAGAAGCGCGCAGACAAGCAGGCAGGTCCCGGCGATGAGGCCGATGAACAGGCGCTTGCGCGAGGTTCCCTGCGTGGCGGTATCCATGTGGCGTTCCAGGCGCTAGCCCTGGCAGACGGTCTTGAGGTAGCCGCAGGCAAAGGCCGTGGCGTCCTGGGGCTTCTTGCCCTGGGGCGTCACGCGCGGGGTCAGGTAGGCCTTGTCCGCGCAGGCGATGGCCAAATACTTGCCGTCCTGCCCGTCCACAACGCCCAGGATGGCGCCCGGAGCGGTTCCGGCGGGGATGTCCTCGCCGATCCGGCCCGGCTCGATGGCCAGGGGGAGCGCCTTGCCATTGGGCATGGTCCAGTCGAAATACGCGCCCGGCCAGGGGTGCATGGCCCGGATGTGGTTGTGCAGGCTGGCGGCCTCGCGCCTCCAGTCGATGCGCCCCTGGTCCTTGGTGAGCTTGGGCGCGTACGTCACGCGCTGCTCGTCCTGGGCCATGTTCAGAAGCCGCCCCTGGGGCAGCCGCGTCAGGGCGTCGAGGAGCGCGTCTGCGCCCAGCTCGGCCAGCTCGTCGTGCAGGGTGCCCGCGTGGTCGGTGTCCGCGATGCGCAGGGCCCGCTGCAGGAGCATGGGCCCGGCGTCGAGCCCCAGCACCATGCGCATGATGGTCACGCCCGTGGCCTGGTCCCCGGCCTCGATGGCCCGCTGGATGGGTGCGGCCCCGCGCCAGCGCGGCAACAGCGAGGCGTGCACGTTGATTGCCATGAGGCGGCAGGCGTCGAGCACGGATTGCGGCAGAATGAGCCCGTAGGCCGCAACCACCAGCACGTCGGCGTCCAGCGCGCGCAGGGCGGCCACCTCGGCCTGGTCCTTGAAATTCAGCGGCTGGCGGACCTCAACTCCCGCCCCAAGGGCGGCCAGCTTCACGGGCGAGGCCTTGGGCTCGCGTCCGCGGCCGCTGGGCCGGTCGGGCTGGGTGTAGACGCAAAGCACCGTAGCCCCGGGCCAAAGGAGCAGGCGGCGCAGGATCACCGCGGCAAAGTCCGGCGTGCCCAGGAAGACCACGCGCAGGGGCGGGCTCGGTGGCGCGTCCAGACGCAGATCCTTGATGGCGAGCCCTTCCGGGGCTAGTCCTTCTGCCATTTCTTGACCTTGCTGGCGTACATGGTGCGCTTGAGGCGGCTGGCGTGGTCCACCAGGGTCTTGCCCTCCAGGTGGTCGCACTCGTGCTGCAGGATCACGGCGAGCAGGCCCTCGGCCTTGAGCTCGATGTCCTCACCCTTCTCGTTTTTGCCCCGCACGGTGACGCACTCGCTGCGCGTGACCTTGCAGGTGAAGGTCGGCAGGGAAAGGCAGGACTCCTCGGACTCCTTGGCCCCGGAGCCGTCCGAGAGCACCGGGTTCAGGATGACGAGCGGGTTCTTGCGTTCCTTAGGGCCGGTCTCGTCGATGGTGATGAGCCGGAGGCCGTGGCCCACCTGGGGCGCGGCCAGGCCCACGCCGTCGCTCTCGTACATGGTCTGGACCATGTCCTTTATCAGCTGGCTGAGCTCCGGGGTGATCTCGCCCACGCTCTCGGCCTTTTGGGCCAGCACGGGGTCCGGGTAGGTGCGGATGGCAAGTCTGGTCATTGTGTCCTAGGCCTCGTTCTTCTTTTCTTCAGTAGGGGCGTCCTGGGCCTTCTCGCGCAGGGCGATGCCCAGCTCGCGCAGCTGCTTTTTGGCCACCACGCCCGGCGCGTCGGTCATCAGGCAGGTGGCCTTCTGGGTCTTGGGGAAGGCGATGACGTCGCGGATGCTCTTGGCCCCGGTCAGGATCATGATAATGCGGTCCAGGCCAAAGGCAATGCCGCCGTGGGGCGGCGCGCCGAATTTGAGCGCCTCGATCAAAAACCCGAACTTCTCTTCGGCCTCGTCATCGGCAATGCCCAGGGCGCTGAACATGGCCTTCTGCGCCGCCGGGGTGTGGATGCGGATGGAGCCGCCGCCGATCTCGCTCCCGTTCAGCACCAGGTCGTAGGCCCGGGCCAGGGCTCCGCCCGGATCGCTCGCGATGGTGTCCATCTGGCCCGGCTGGGGCGAGGTGAAGGGGTGGTGCTTGGCCACCCAGCGCTTGTCCTCGGGATCGTACTCGAGCAGCGGGAAGTCCGTGACCCAGAGCGGGGCATAGGCCTTCTCGTCGATGAGGCCGAAGCGTTCGCCGAGCTTCAGGCGCAGGTTGCCCAGCGAGGCGTTGGTGACGTCCACGGGCGCGGCCTGGAAGAACACGATGTCGCCGGGGACCATGCCCAGGCGCTCGGCCAGCCTGGCCTTTTCCTCGTCGGAGAAGAACTTGACGATGGGCGACTGCCACTCGTTGTCCTCTTTCACCTTGATCCAGGCCAGGCCCTGGGCGCCGTAAATCTTCACGAACTCGGTGTAGTCGTCGATCTCCTTGCGCGAGAGCTCCAGGCCGCCGGGCACGCGCATGGCCTTGAGGGCTGGCGCAGCGGCAAAGACCTTGAACCCGCCGCCCGCGAAGATGTCCTTGACGTCGGTCAGGCGCAGCTCAAAGCGCACGTCGGGCTTGTCCACGCCATAGTCGTCCATGGCCTGCCTGTAGGTCATGCGCGGGAAGCTGGCGGGCAGGGCCACGCCGATGGTCTCGGCAAAGACCGTGCGGATGAGGCCCTCGGCCATGCCCATGACCTGCTCCTCGTCCGGGAAGCTCATCTCGATGTCGATCTGGGTGAACTCCGGCTGGCGGTCGGCGCGCAGGTCCTCGTCGCGGAAGCATTTGACGATCTGGAAATAGCGGTCCAGGCCGGAGACCATGAGCAGCTGCTTGAAGATCTGCGGGCTTTGCGGCAGGGCGTAGAACTGGCCCTGGCTCATGCGGCTGGGCACCAGGAAGTCGCGCGCGCCCTCGGGGGTCGATTTCGTGAGCACCGGCGTTTCGATTTCCAGGAAGCCCAGGGAATCCAGGTAGCGGCGCACGCTCTGGGCGGCCTTGTTGCGCAGGATAAGGTTTCTGGCCAGGCGCGGGCGGCGCAGGTCCAGGTAGCGGTACTTGAGGCGCAGCATCTCGGCCGCGTCCACGCGGTCCTCAATGGGGAACGGCGGGGTGTCGGAGGTGTTCAGGAGCTTCCACTCGGTGACATAGACCTCGATCTCGCCGGTGGCCATGTTCGGGTTGGCCATGCCCTCGGGCCTGGCGCGCACATGGCCGCGCAGGGCGCAGACGTACTCGATGCGGATGGCGTGGGCGCGCTCGTGGGCCTCGGGCGCGACTTCCGGGCTGATGACGGTCTGGGTCAGGCCCTCGCGGTCGCGCAGGTCGATGAAGATGAGCCCGCCGTGGTCGCGCCGAAACTGCACCCAGCCCATGAGGGTCACTTCCTCACCCAGGTTGGCGCTTGTCAGCTGGTTGCAGTGGTGGCTGCGCTTCCAGCCGCCCAGGTCCTGGATGACCCGGTATTCGTCGTAGTCGCGCTCTTCTCCCGCTGTGGCGGCGGTGGTGGTCTGGTCGGTCATTGTCATTCCTTTTCGAAAACGGATGCGCCGGGTGTGGCGGAAATGGTTCAGTGTCTGGTCACGGCCTCGGGTCGAAAGCCTTTAGTCGAAGGCCACTAGTCGAAGGCGGCGATGTCGAGCTTGAGCTGCTCGCCGTCGTCCATGTCCTTCACCGTCACCTGGCCGGACTCGAACTCGTCGGCCCCGATGATGTAGCACTTTTTGGCCTTGATGCGCCCGGCGTGGCGCAGGCGGCTCTTCATGCTGCCGCTCTGGTAGTCGCATTCGCCGCTCATGCCGCGCGCGCGCAGCTTGTGCGCCAGGAGCAGCGCCGTGTCGACCGCTCTGGGGTCCGTGACGGCCAGGAAAAAGTCCGGTTGCGGGGCTTCGGGCTTGTCCATGAGCATGGCCAGGCGTTCCATGCCGCAGGCAAAGCCCACGCCGGGCGCGTCCGGCCCGCCCAGGAGCTGCACCAGGCCGTCGTAGCGCCCGCCGCCAGCCACGGCGGTCTGCGCGCCGATGGCCCCGCTGGTGACCTCAAAGGTGGTGCGCTGGTAGTAGTCCAGCCCGCGCACCAGGCGCGGATTGAGCGTGTACTTGAGCCCGGCCTTGTCCACCAGGGCCAGCACCGCGGCGAAGTTGTCGCGGCAGCCGGCGCAGACATGCTCGCCGATGACCGGGGCGTCGGCCACCAGCGCCTTGCAGGCCGGGACCTTGCAGTCCAGCACGCGCAGGGGGTTGGTGTGCATGCGCCGGCGGCAGTCCTCGCAGAGCTTCTCGTGATCGAGGGCCTCGAAATAGCTGGTCAGCGCGCTGCGGTAGTCCGGGCGGCACTGGCGGCAGCCCAGCGAGTTCAGCTCGAAGCACAGGTCCTTGATGCCGAGCGAGGACAAAAAGTCCTCCAGCATGAGGATGACCTCCACGTCGGCCTGGGGCTCGGGCGAGCCGATCAACTCGGCGTTGATCTGGTGGAACTGGCGCATGCGGCCCTTTTGCGGGCGCTCGTAGCGGAACATGGGGCCAAAGGTGTAGTAGCGCGTGGCGCGGCCCGGCTCGATGCCCCCGGCCTCGATGGCCGCACGCAGCACCCCGGCCGTGGCCTCGGGCCGGAGCGTGAGCGAGCGGTCGCCGCGGTCGGTGAAGGTATACATCTCCTTGCCCACCACGTCGGTTTCCTCGCCGATGCCCTTGGCAAAGAGCTCGGTGCGCTCCAGCACGGGGGTGCGCAATTCGCCGAAGCCGAAGCGGGAGAAGACCTCCCGGGCCGTGGCTTCCATGTGCGTGAAGCATCTCGCGTCCTCGGGGAACAGGTCGGCAAAGCCTTTGATTTTCTGGATGGCGCCCATGGAGTCCAATTTGTTGGTTGTGGTTCCGAAAGGCGGGGAATATACCTTCCGGGAACAGCATTGTCAAAACCGCGTTACTACGCGAAACCTTTGGAGGAACCCATGCCCTACGTGAACATCAAAATCACCCGCGACGGGGCCACGGCCGAGCAGAAGGCCACGCTCATCCGGGGCGTGACCGAGCTTCTGCAGGTCGTGCTGGACAAGAACCCGGCCACCACCGTGGTCGTCATCGACGAGGTGGACACGGACAACTGGGGCATCGGCGGCGAGAGCGTGACCGCGCGCAGGAAGGCGGGGAAGTAGGCGGGGCCGGTGAAGCGCCCGGTCTGGAACCCCGAAGGGGGCGGCGGCGTAGTCGCGCCAGGGAAGCCCCGGCCCAGCGCTGAGGCCGGGCCGGGGC
>CAZXZF010000112.1:0-8311 GCA_964645095.1 uncultured Desulfocurvus sp.
GCCGCAGCCTGGGCTACAGCATCTATGAGGAGGCCCAGGTCAAGGAGGGCTACCGCTTCGCCCAGTTCATCAACCGCCGCGACAAGGAATACTCCCGCCACGGGTTCTGAGGCCGCAAGAAGCCGGGCCGGATTCGGCCAGGGCCAGAGCCAGGACCAGAACGAGGGTAAGACCCGAGATCAGGGCCGGGACGAAGATGACGTGAGGGGCGAAGCAGGACGGCTCAGGCCGTGTGCGCGCGTTGACAGCGAGAGGCGGCCTGGGCGAAAGTGCGTGGCATCTCCCACCCCCCAACCCCCAAAACCTCTGGAGCCCCCCCATGCACAAGGTGCTCATCCAGCCCGCCACCTACCAGGACTGCCGCCAGGCCGTGGAGGCCGCGTTTGCGGCCTTTCCGCGCCCGGTGCGCGGCCGCAAGGTCCTGGTCAAGCCCAATGTCCTGCGCGGCGGCGTGCCCGAGGAGGCCATCACCACGCACCCGGCCGTGCTGCGCGCCGTGGTGGAGTGCCTGCACGACCTCGGCGCGTCGGACATCACCGTGGGCGACAACCCCGGCCTCATGGGCTACGGCGCCAACGAGGCCTGCTTCGAGCTGTGCGGGCTCACCGAGGCTTCCCTGGGCCACTACCGGAACATCGGCCTGGACGCCGTGGAGATGCCCTTCAGCACCCTGGGCGACCCCAACCTCCTGCCCCGGGTCAGCGTGTCGCGCGCGGTGCTGGAGGCCGATGTCCTCATCAGCCTGCCCAAGTTCAAGACCCACGGCCTGACCGTGCTCACCGGCGGGCTCAAGAACAGCTACGGCATCCTGCCCGGAGCGCAGAAGGCGCTGCTGCACAAGCTTGCAGGCACGCCGGAGCGCTTCCAGGAGGTGGTGGTGGACGTGTTCCGCCTGCGCGAGCCTGACTTCTTCCTCGTCGATGCCGTGGTCGGCATGCAGGGCAACGGCCCGGCCTCCACCGAGCTGCGCTGGATCGGCCGTGTGCTGGCGGCGGACAACGCCGTGGCGCTCGATGGGGTCATCGCGCGCATGATGGGCCTGGACCCGGCGCGCCTGCGCATGCTGACCTATGCCCAGAGCGTGGGCCTGGGCGAGTTCTCGGACGCGGCCCTGGAGGTGCTGGGCCAGCTCGTCCCCATCCCGGACTTCAAGCTGCCGCCGCTGGACGGCGGGGCCATCCAGCACTCGCAGATGCTGCAGGACCTGCTGGAGAGCCGCATCGTCCTGCGCCCCAAGGCCGACCCGGCGCGCTGCACCGCCTGCGGCACCTGCGTGGCCCAGTGCCCGGCCCAGGCGCTCACGCTGGTGGAGACCGCGTCAGGAGCCCTCGCCGTGGTGGATGCGAGCCTGTGCATCGGCTGCTTCTGCTGCCAGGAGATGTGCCCGGAAAAGGCCATCGCCCTTGTGCACGGGCAGGCCGGGTCCGGTTGCCCCTGCTCCGGCAAGTAGACTGCACGGAAAGGGGACAGGGCATGCTCCGTGGCACCATGTTTACATCCTTGACCCAGGCCTTCGCTTTGGTCCTTGGCCTCGCGTCGGGCCTTGGCCTTGCTGCGGTGGGCGAGGCCCAGGCCCAGCAGACCCTGCCCGTGTCATCCGCGCCGCGCACGACCCTGTGCATCGGCCTGCCGGAGTGCGAGCCCGGCAACATCTCCGCCGCTCCGGTCAAGGCCCCGGACCCCAACCAGCCCGCCCTGGCAGCGGCGGGCGACGCCCTCGCGCGCCAGGACTACGCCCAGGCCCTGCGACTGCTGACGCCCCTGGCCGAGACTGGCAGCGCTGAAGCCCAGTACCGGTTGGGCGATCTCTTCTACAAGGGCCAGGGCGCGGGGCAGGACTATCTGGCCGCGGGCAAGTGGTACGCCCGCGCGGCGGAGCAGCTAGGCTCCGAGTGGGCCTGCGAGGCCCAGGTGAACTTGGGCATCATGCACGGGCTGGGGCAGGGCCTGCCTGTGGACGGTGTGGGCGCGCTCATGTGGATGGAGATCGCCGCAGCCTGCGGCAGCGACCTGGCCTTGCAGGAGCGGGAGGTGCTTGCCGCGCGCCTGACCCTGGAGCAGGCCGGGCGGGCCAGAGAGCTCGCGCGGGGCTGGCTCAAGGCGCGGGGCCGCTAGGCCACGGCCGCATTTTCTCCCGGCAAACGCCAAAAGGCCGGGGCTCCCTGTTTGCGTCAGGGGCTCCGGCCTTTCCCTTTGGCTGGGCCTAGCCCAGTTCGAAGCTGGTGATGCCGAACACGCGCCCCAGGTCGAGCTCCGGGGCCGGGCCGCGATACATGCGCCCCGTCTCGAACACCGGGCGCAGGCCATGGGCCTCGGCCAGGCGCACCGCCCCGGCATGGGGCATGGGCACGTCCAGGAACACCGGCCCGCTCTTGTCAGACGCTGCTGCGGCCTGGCTCAGGCCGTGGAACAGGGCGTGGGCGGCGGAATCGTCGTCGGCAAAGAGCGGCCCGATCTTGCTGCCCACCCCGCAGGGCCGGACCACGCCGTACCCGGCCAGCCGGTCGCCGCGGCGCAGCCCCAGGGCGGTGTGTCCGGGCGCGCTGAGCCAGGAACGCAGGAACGCCTCGCGCCGGGCCGGGAACGAGCGCCGGTCAAAGGCCAGCACCTCGTCGAGCGGGAACTCCGCCAGGGGCGAAAGGCCCGCAGGCATGGCCTTGCCGGAGGTGTTGGCGAAGCGGCCCTCGTAGCGGCAGTTGCGCATGGCCAGCGCAAAGCCGCTCTTGCGGTAGGTGTCCTGCTGGGCCAGCACCGCGTCCAGGCCGATGGTCGGGACCGTGAGCGCGCCCAGGGCGGCGTCCCACAGGCGGCAGCCCAGGCCGCGCCCGCGCTGCTCCGGCACCACGATGTACAGGCCGATGAAACCGAAGCCAGAGCCGGAATCTGGGCCCTGGCCGTCGCCCGCGTAGCGCACGGCGGAGAGGGTGGCCACGGCCCGCCCATCCAGCAGGCCCAGGAAATGGCCCTCGGGATCGGCCTGCCAGAAGCTCTCGGCGTCGGCCAGGCCGGGGTTCCAGCCCTCGGCGCCGGCCAGCCCCAGTGCGAAGTCCAACTCGCCCCGCTCCATGCGGCGGATGACGTACCCGTTTGCTGCGTCGACCATGCCCGGCCCCCTCTGCCCTGTGTTGAAATGTCTGTCGGTGAAGCGAAGCCCTGCCCGTGTACCGGAATCCCGCACGCTTTGCGAGGCCCTGGCGCGTCTGGCGAAAGGTTTTCGCACAGGCCCCTTGGCCGGCGTGCCTGGTCTGGCGCGCTGCTCCTGCTAGAAGATGATCATGTCGTGCTGGGCCGCGCCGCAGAGCGCCCACCCGACCTGGGTGCGCCGCAGCAGCACGAAGTGGCTGGTGCCGGGGCTGGTCTGGCCATGGGCCACGTAGGCCAGGGCCAGGTCGCCCTCCGGGCTGAAGGCCACCCGCGACAGCGAGACCACGCCGTCGCGCAGGGCAAAGCCCGCAGCCCCGCCCGGCCTGGACATGCGCCCCTGGCCTGCGCGGCCGTCCATGAGTTCCGGCATGGCCGCGCCGGGCCTGGCGGACACGGGCTCCTCCTGAACGTCGAGGCCGTATTCGCCGGGGCCGGGCAAAAGGATGTCGTCCGCCACCAGCACCTGCTGGCCGCGCACGGCGTCCCAGGCCTGCGCCAGGGCTTGGAGCGCCTTGTCTGTGTCCGCTCCGCCGCAGCCCTGCACAAGCTCGGCCAGGGCGTCCTTGTGCAGGGCCGGGGCGGCCAGGGTGTGGCCGTGGGCCAGCCGCGTCCTGGCCGTGTCCGCCAGGTACTGCATGGGCTGGCCAAGGTTGGGATCAGGCCGGGCCGGGGGGCGCGGGTTCGCGCCCGCAGCCTCGCCCGCACCAGCGTCCTTCTGGTCAGCCTGCTCGATCTTTCCGCGGGAGCGGAAGAAGCCCGCCCACACGGCGCGCTCGGCGGCCGAAAGCTCCGGCCCGCGCGGCCTGGCCTTGAGCTGGGGCCGGAAGCTCTGGGCCAGGCGCTCGAAGATCTGGCCGTTCACCTCGGCAGTGGCCTCCGGCGTTTCCAGCGCAAGCACGAAGTAGCCCGAAGTCTGGGGCAGCAGCAGGGTGCGCTTGAGGGTAGGCACGCTGTCGTCATGGCCGATGAGGGTGCGCACGCCGTGGGACTCGGCGCACCAGACGGCCAGTTCTGAAGGCTGGCCAGCGGGCAGGCCGGGCAGGCTGGTTTTGGTCATGACAACGGGTTTGGCGTTGGGTGCGGCGTGGGCCGGGTGCTCCAGGTCGTGCCGGAAGCGCTCGACGGTGCGCTGCGGGCTGGCCACATGGCGCACGCTGATCTGCGCGTAGTCGAGCAGGGCCGCCCCCTTGCCCAGGAGCGTGAGCTCATAGGCCCCGCCCTTGGCCTGGTCGTCCTGCTCTTGCAGGGTCCAGCCCTGGGGCACGGCCAGGCTGAACGAGCGGCTCTTGGGCTCGAAGCGCTTCCATTCCTGCCTGGGCCGAACTGGAGCCGGGGCGGCAGCGGGAGCGGCCACAGGGTCGGGCGTGAGGTCGGCCGGGGGCCTGGGGGGCGCTGGCTCGTGGCTCACGGGCTGGCAGTCGGGCTTGACCACGCAGGCCTCGGCGCAACGCCCGACCAGCTCGGCCACCCGGCTGCGCTTGCTGGTCGCCTCCCAGGGGTCGCCGCTGGGCGCAGGGGCTTCCATTTCGATGAGAACGGGCTCCCGCTTCAGGCAGTCCAGGGCGCAGTTCGTGTCCACCGTGCCGCAGTGCACCGGGCATTCCTTCAGGCAGGGACGCAGGCAGGTCTCGCCGCCGGCCTTGTCCTTGGCCGAGCAGTTGGTCAGGCAGCGCCGCAGACAGGCCTCGGAGGTTGCCGCCAGGGCCGCATCCGCCAGGGCAAGCATGAGGCAGGCGGCCAGGAAGAAGCAGACCGCCGGGATGAACCGGGCGAGGTGTGGAGCAAAATGGCGTGTGGCAGCAGGCATGGACGCCCTCCGGCTGGGCAGCGTTTCGTTCGGGAACTATTGGATGAGGCTGCGGCCCAGGCGCAGGGCCTGGACCAGCATCTCCGCAGCCCGGAGCGGGTCGGCTGCGCTGCAGATGGCCGAAACCACGGCCACCCCGTCGGCCCCGGCGCGGACCACGGTCTCGGCGTTGTCGGCGTTGATGCCGCCGATGGCGACCAGTTGCCTTGCCGTGGCCAGGCGCGCCGCAGCCAGCCCGGCCAGGCCCCAGGCCGACTCCAGGTCGGGCTTGGTGGGCGTGGGAAAGATCGGGCTCACCCCGTAGTAGTCCACGTCCAGGCGCCCGGCTTCATGGATGTGCTCCAGCCGCTCCACGGACAGCCCGATGAGGGCGCGCGGGCCCAGCAGGTGCCGCGCCAGCTCGGCGGGCATGTCGTGCTGGCCCAGGTGCACCCCGTCCGCGCCCACGGCCAGGGCTGCATCCACCCGGTCGTTGATGAGCAGCGGCACCCCGAAGGGCGCGAGCAGGCCCTTGAGCGCGCGCGCCAGGTCCACCAGGGAGCGCATGTCCAGGCGCTTCTCGCGCAGCTGCACCATGGTCACCCCGCCGCGCACGGCCAGACCCACCATGTCGAGCACGTTCCTTTCCCCGCACAGCCGCTGGTCAGTCACCAGATACAGCGAGGGATCGAAACCAGGGCGGGCGGGCGGGCGGGCGGGCAGGGGCATGGCTAGCGCTCCACCCGGATGCGCTGGCGCACGTCCTGTTCGCCCATGGCGTAGAGCGCGTCGTACAGGTAGAGTTGCAGGGTGCCGGGGCCGGAGGCCTTGTCCGCAGCCATCCCGCCCGCCACCTTCATGGCCACGCAGGCGTTAAGCGCGGCCTCAAAGGGGTCCGGGTTGACCGCGGCAAAGGCCCCGCAGATGGCCGTGGCCGTGCAGCCCAGGCCCGTAACGCGCGGCATCAGCGCGCTGCCGCCCAGCACCCGCGCACTCACCTGGCCCGCGCAGACGATGTCGACCTCGCCGCTGACCACCACCGCGCAGTCCAGGCGCCGGGCCAGGTCGCTGGCGAAGTCCGCCGCGTCGTCGGACCTGGCCGTGCTGTCCACGCCCTTGGCGACGGACCCGCTGTTCCCGGCCAGGGTCATGATCTCCGAGGCGTTGCCCCGGACGATGAAAGGCTTGTGGCTGGCCAGAAGCGCCAGCGGCGTCACCGTGCGCAGCATGCTCGCCCCGGCGCCCACGGGGTCCAGGATCACCGGCACGCCGGCCTCGTCGGCTGCGGCCCAGGCCGGGTCCATGGCCGCCAGGTATTCCGGGGCCACGGTGCCCAGGTTGACCACCAGCGCGCCGCTGATGGCCACCAGCTCGGCCATCTCCTCCACCGCGTGGCTCATGATGGGCGAGGCCCCGATGGCCAGCAGGGCGTTGGCCGTGGTGTTGGTGACGACATAGTTGGTGATGTTGAGCACCACCGGGTTGGCGGCGCGGATGAGCGCGAGGTCGCGCAGGACCCTGTCGGCGATGGCGTTGGCGTTGGGCATGGGCAGGGGTCTCCTTGACGGGAAATCGATTGAGCGCAGATTCGCCTCCGCAGCCGTGATTGTCAAGGCCGGGACTGGTCTGGCCCGCCTGGCGCCCGGCCTGGAAACGCCGGGGGCGGCTGTCCTGGAATCGCCCGTGCCGCAGGCTTGAAATCCGCAGGCCGCAGGCCTAGACTGCGCGCTCAGTCAGCATCACGCCAAGGAGACCCCATGCCCCAGTTCGCCGAGCGCATGCAGGGCGCACAGCGCTCGTTCATCCGCGAGATATTGAAAGTCACCGCCGACCCCTCGGTCATTTCCTTTGCCGGGGGCCTGCCCAACCCGGCCAGCTTCCCGGTGGACGAGATCAAGGCTGCGGCCCAGGCCGTGCTCAGCGAGTCCGGGGCCTCGGCCCTGCAATACTCCACCACCGAGGGCTTTCTTCCCCTGCGCCAGTGGATCGCCGGGCGCTACCGCACCAAGAAGGGCATGGACGTGGACCCCGCCGACATCCTCATCACCACCGGCTCCCAGCAGGCGCTGGACCTGGCGGCCAAGGTGCTGGTCAACCAGGGCGACCCCGTGGTCATCGAGAAGCCCGGCTACCTCGGCGCCATCCAGGCCCTGTCGCTGTTCCGGCCCCATTGGCGCAGCGTGCCCCTGCATGAGGACGGCCCGGACCTGCCGGCGCTGGACAAGGCGCTCACCGGGGCCAAGCTCTTCTACGCCGTGACGAGCTTCCAGAACCCGTCGGGCCTGTCCTATTCCGAGGACAAGCGCGCGGCCGTGGCCGAGCTCCTGCGCCATCACGACTGCTTCTTCCTGGAGGACGACCCCTACGGCGAGCTGCGCTTCGCCGGGCGCGACCTGCCGCCGGTGTACAAAGAGCGCCCGGAGAACTCGCTCCTGCTCGGCACCTTCTCCAAGATCGCTGCGCCGGGCTTTCGCCTGGGCTGGATCGTGGCCCGGGGCGAGATCATGGAGCGGCTGGTCATCGCCAAGCAGGCCGCGGACCTGCACACCGGGTCCCTGGACCAGATGATCGTGCAGCGCTTTCTACAGGACAACGACTTCGAGGCGCACGTGCTGCGCATCCGCAAGCTCTACGGCGGCCAGTGCCAGGCCATGCAGGACGCCATCGCGCGGCATTTCCCCAAGGACGTGGCCGTCACCCGGCCCCAGGGCGGCATGTTCCTCTGGGCCACCCTGCCGGAAGGAATTTCGTCCCTGGAGCTTCTGCAGCTGGCCGTGGCGCAGAAGGTGGCCTTTGTGCCCGGCGAGGCCTTCCACGTGGACGGCACCGGCGGCAACACGCTGCGCCTGAACTATTCCAACGCCGACGCCGCCGCCATCGACGAGGGCATCCAGCGGCTGGCGCGCTGCATGGAGGTCTGCCGGGCCGGGAAGGTTGCCGTGGAGGCCGGCATGCTGTACGGCTGCCAGGACTGACCGGGCAGGGCTGTGTCTGGGCCTGGGAGAGCTGTTGACGCACCGGGGCATGCTCCAATCCTGTTCTTGCGGAAGGGATTCTTGCTGTCGCCATAAGCGCCGCGGGAATTGGGGGGGGCTTGAGGCCCGCGCGCCAGGCCGCCGGGCTGGACCCCATCGCGGCCCTGCGCGGCGGGGGCTCAAGGGGTCGGCGCGGCATTTTTCTGCAAAAACCGTTTGACAGCCGGGCCTGCGCGTGGCAATGCATTTTCTCCGTGGCGGGCAGCCACCGGGAGCGCGGCGGGCCAGATCCCGAAGCGTTGCCGGAAAAGGCGCTCTGATCCCTCCGGGCGGATAGCTCAGCTGGAAGAGCATCGGCCTTACAAGCCGGAGGTCACAGGTTCGAGCCCTGTTCCGCCTACCACGG
>CAZXZF010000113.1:0-4533 GCA_964645095.1 uncultured Desulfocurvus sp.
GTCTTGCGCTGCGCTGCGGCGGGCCGGAAACGGTCAGGCCGGGCGGTTGTCCCCCGGCCTGATGCGGTTGTTCTGGCGTGGCGTGCGGACTGCGGGAACCGGGCCAGCTCCCGGCATCGGACGCCTGCCAGATCTCGTTATACCCGTCAGCCGTGGATGAGGTAGAACCCGGCGACGAGCACGCAGCCGAGCAGGAAGCCGCCCACGATGACCTGCAAGAGCCGGTCGTCGTCGATGGCCGGTCCCTGGCCGCTGTTGCTCTTGGACAGAAGCAGCCCCAGGGCCACGAAGAGCAGGACGTCAAAGATGCCGTGCGTCACCCAGTGGTGCACCGTGACGGTCTTCATGAAGCCCATCAGGCCCGCATTGGTCTCCTTGACGATGACCAGCAGGGCGCTGATGACGCTGACGATGGCGACGGACAGGCCGAAACCGCGGGTCTGGGCGTTCAGGGTGGTGGTGCTCATGGCGTTACCCTCCTGCCACGGGCGTCAGTGCGGCCTTGGCCCCCATGCTGATGATTGCTCCGGCGCCTTCGACGCCCACTCCAGTCAGGATAATCAGGGCGGCGATCCACAGGACAAGTCTTCTCGCGGCCTTGGAGCCGACGAGGTCATTGCCGGCGGCGATGGGCAGGAGCGTGGCCAGGACGAGCAGGGCCATCAGCACGTGCTCCTTGACCTCCATGAAAAACTCGTGGGCGAACGGCCACGGGCCCTTGAGAATGTAGCCCTTCTCGGGTGCGTAGTGCACAACGTACCACCAGCCTCCGATGGAGTACGTGATCCACATGAGGATCGCCACGATGCGGCTTATGAGCCGGATGCGCTCCACGTTCATGGAGCAGACGCTCAAGGTGTCGGCGTACACGAACACTGTGGCCAGAATGAAGAACATTCCGAGCAAGGCGTGCAGCATCAAAATAGCAAGCGTCATTGCTTAACTCCTTTGTGCGCGTTGCATTTGCGGTTGGGCCTGGGGGCGCGTTGGGGGCTGCCGGAAGGCGTTGGCAGGGGGGGTGCCACGGGACGCACTCACGGAACAATGTAGTAGTCTTGTCTGGCTGGCTTCCTCCTTGCACGCCGGAGAGTATTCAACCGTGGTGCTGTTGGTAATTACTTGTGACTGTGTTTACTGTAACATTGTTTCTGCGGTTTGTGAAGTTCGGAAGTGAAAATACGCAGTTCTTTCGCACCCCGCGCAGCCAAGGGCCAAGGCCCGGCCTGCGGCGCGGCGAAAGGGCGTTGACCTGGGCTGGCCGCCAGCCTATTGCTGGTGGAAATTGCGCTGGAATATTCGGCGATCCGGGGGTGTTTTGTGCGCCATCGCGGCCTTGGCTTTCTGCTTGTCCTTGTCCTGCTCGCGGCGCTGCCGCAGCCGGTGCGCTGCGCCGAGGCCTCGGCGGACCTGCCCGGCGACGCCTCGCCAGGGGCCGCCCTGGACCTGGCCGCGCTGCGCGCCGCCTATCCGGGCGTGGTGCGCGCTCTGGAGCGCGACGCCTCCGGGCGGCTGGAGCTTGTGCTGACCAGCGGCCAGCGCCTGATGTACGACGACGGCGTCCCGCGCGACGCCAAGCAGGCCCTGGACAACCCGGACATCCGCACCATGCTGGCCCAGGTCTACCCCCTCGGCCCGGTGGATCAGGCCAGCGCCCGCCCCGCGCCGGGCTTCGACCCCGGCCGTTCGCGCGTGGAGGCCCTGTTCATCGCCCTGTATGGCGGCGCCGAGGCCGAGGTCCGCGCCTCCAGCGTCAAGGTGCCCTTTGTCAAGCGCGGGCCGCTCTTCTCCACCCGCCATGGCGCGGCAGAGGCGCTAACGCGGGTCGGCAAACGCCTTTCCGCCCTTGAGCCCGAACAACTGGGGCCCAGGCGGATCCTGTGGCCCCTGGGCGGCACCATCATCTGGCGCGTCATCGCGGGCACCGGGCGGCTGAGCATGCACTCCTTCGGCGTCGCCATCGACCTGAATCCGACCCTGCCCTACTGGCGCACGGAGCCGCACCCGGAGACCATCCCCGGCCAGCTCCTGGCCTTTCCGCCGGAGATCGTGGCCGCCTTCGAGGCCGAGGGCTTCATCTGGGGCGGCAAGTGGGCCAGCTTCGACCTCATGCACTTCGAGTACCGGCCCGAGCTTCTGCTCAAGGCCCGCGCGCTGGCCGGACAGGTCACGCTGCCCTGATCCAAGAGGCAACCCTGGAGGCGCACCATGCCGTCCGACCCCGCAACCCTGCTCATTCTGGCCGACGCGGTGCTGGTGGCGCACACGGCCCTGGCCCTGTTCCTGACCTTCGGCTTGATCGCCATCTGGCTCGGCGGCTGGCTGGGCTGGGGCTTTGTGCGCGGGCGCGCCTTCCGCATCGCCCATCTGACCGGCCTGGCCGTGGTGGCCCTGGAGTCCGTGCTGGGCCTGGCCTGCCCGCTGACGGACATCGAAACCGCGCTGCGCAGTTCCGCCCATCCTCTCCAGGGGGCCGCGCCGTACCGGGGCGGGTTCATCGCCCACTGGCTGGGGCGCATCCTCTACTACGACTTTGACGAGCGGGTGTTTTTGGCGCTGTATCTGGTGGCCCTGGGGCTGACGCTCTGGGCCTGGCGGGTGGTGCGGGTGAACGGCAGGCGATGATGGACCAGGGGGCCTGGGTCGCTTCCGGTTCGACAAAACCCTGGGAGTATGGTTTTCCTCCTGTCATGGGGCACTGGTCAGGGCGGCACTGCTGCGTGGTTGCCGAACAGGGAAGGGGGCGCTGATGGTCAGACGGGGTGTGGTGCTGGCGGCCCTTGCGGCCGGGTTGTTCCTGGTGGGCTTGGCGGCCGGAAGGGCGCAGGCTGCGGGTGCGGTGACGGGCGCAACGATTGAAACCCGGCACCTGCTTGTCAGCGACGCCACGGGCAGGCTGCCGGACGCGCAGTTGCAGGCCCTGGCAGGGCACGCCCAGGACGTCCTGGAGCGCATGCTGGAGCTCTGGGGCGTTGAGGCGCGGACCGAAAGCCTGGGCAAGATCCGCTTGATCTATGACGAGCCGCTCCGGGGCCACTGCACCAGCATCTGTTATGTCGGCGGCCAGGGAGGCGGCAGCCAGGGCGGCGGCAAGCAGGGGCGCGCGGTGCGGGTTTTCGGTTGCGCCCAGGCCCCGCTGATGCTGGCCCACAAGTTCACCGCCGCGCTCATGCCGCAGCCGGACAAGCTCTTGCGCAACATGCTGGGCGCGATCTCGGAGCTGCGCCTGGGCAATCCGGCGTCCTTCCCCATCTGCAACCAGGACGTGGACGACTGGGTGCGGTCCTTTGCGCGCAGCGGCACGCTCATCCCCCTGGGCCAGCTCGGGCCGGACCACGAGTCCTGGGGCATGCGCGAGGCGGGCGGCGGCAGGCTCATGGCCTTTGACCGCATGCGGCAGCAGCGGGCCTATGCCGAGGCAGGCTCCTTTGCCCGCTATCTGGCGGCGACGCATGGCCTGAACTCGCTCAAGCGGCTGACCCGGCTCTCGCGCACGCAGGCGCGGCCCTGGCGCGAGGCTTTCGAGGGGGCCGACCTGGGTGAACTGGAGGCGCGCTGGCTGGAATCAGTTAATGCTGGCGGCGCGGGCCGTGAGGAGCAGGCCGGGCGGCTGGTGCGGGTGATGAGCGCCGGCGCTGGCCCTGGCGCGGGCGACCCCTGCGCGCGGGCGCGGCAGATGGCGGCGGGTGAGGGGCGGTAGGGGCGGCGGGCGGCGGTAGCGGCCCCATTGCCTCGCGCAGGGCGCCGTGCTACGCGGTTACCGGTTGGGATATGAACGGCTGACAGCCTTTGGAGACGGAAGATGACCCTTGACCTGACCGCCCTGGAAAACGCCGTGGCCCGCTTTGACGAGGGCCTCAAGACCCTTGGCGAGCACCCGGAGGACACCCTGATGCGCGACGGGGTCATCCAGCGCTTCGAGTTCACCTACGAGCTGGCGCACAAGATGCTCAAGCGCTACCTGGAGACGGCCTCCGCCAATCCCGCGGTCTTCGACAGCATGGCCTTTGCGGACCTCATCCGCACCGCGAGCGAGCAGGGGCTGCTGCTGAACGGCTGGGACGCCTGGAGGACCTACCGCCACGCGCGCAGCCTGACCAGCCACACCTATGACGAGGCCAAGGCCGTGCAGGTGGCTGCGGGCCTCTCCGGCTTTCTGGAGGAGGCCCGGTTTCTTCTGGCGCAACTGAAAGCCCGGACCGCGCCGCGTGGCTGACCAGCCCCCCATTGACCTCACGCCCGCACAGCTGGGCATTGTCCTTGATATTTTGTCGCGCCTTGCGCCGGGCCGCGAGGTCTGGGCCTTTGGCTCGCGCGCGCGCCTGGATGCCAAACCTTACTCCGACCTCGATCTTGCCATTCTCGCCGACACCCCCCTGACCCTTTCCGAGCTGGCCGCGCTGGCCGAGGCCTTCCAGGAATCGGCCCTGCCCTTCAAGGTCGATGTGGTTGATTGGGCGAGCACTGCGGAGGGATTTCGGCGGGTGATTGAGGCGGAGCGGGTGGTGCTGGCGGGGGGGGAGTGAGAGGTCGGGG
>CAZXZF010000113.1:4543-8285 GCA_964645095.1 uncultured Desulfocurvus sp.
GGGCGGCTGGTGCGGGCGACCCTTGCGCTCGTGCGCGGCGGGTGGAGAACCTGCGCGTGCACACCACCAGAGCCTGGGCGGGCTCCCTGCATCCCCGCTTTTATGTGTTTGAAAATCCGCGCTTTTTTCAATGGTATGCGTGGAATTGTTTTGCAAAAACTGTGTCTAGAGGTGGGCAATTGGCACAGCCTAAATATTCAGATAAGAATATCCGAAATATTTGTTGACGGAAAATCTTGCGATGTTTATATTCTAATCGCGACTAGGAAGGGACGCGATGCGACCCGTGTGGGATCAATGATCCCGCCCTAGACGCTTTTTTTTTACCCCTAGGAGAGCGCCGTGTACCTCTGCTACCTCGACGAATCGGGAACCACAGTTAAGGGTGACTCTTCACTGCACTTCGTATATGCGGGCATCGCAATTTCAGCAGTAACATGGGCGGACAAAGATCGTGAAATAACCGCAATTAAAAATAAATTCGGTCTAAACGGTGCAGAGATCCACACGGCCTGGATCGCCAGAAAATATGTGGAACAAGTAAAGATCGATGATTTCGCAACGCTAGGCTGGGATAGCAGAAGGGCAGAGGTAAGGAAGAAGCGTATCGAACATCTAACGAAAATTACACTTTCTGGTGACAAGAAGAAAGCAAAAGAACTTGAAAAAGACTACACCAAAACGAATCCTTATGTTCACCTTACATACGATGAAAGGTGCAGCCTGCTTTCCGAAGTTCTTGACGCCGTTTCAAGCTGGGATGATGCTAGAATATTTTTTCATTCAATAAGAAAAGAACATTACGACACAGACTTGAGCCATGCTGGTGGCATTTATGAAGACTCTTTTCGTCAACTTGTCTCAAGGTTTCAAATGTTTCTTTTAAATAAGGGAAAATTCGAAAGGAATACTCTATATGGGATACTTATCTCCGACAACAATGAGACAATGAACAAGAGACTGACGAAGCTAATGATGCAATACCATGCCAGTGGAACGCATTGGCGAGAAATACCAAACATAGTTGAAACACCACTATTCGTTGATAGTAGCCTGACGGGAATGATCCAGATTGCCGATGCCATCGCTTATGCAATAAGAAGGTTCTTTGACTGTGGGGAAGCTAACTTTTTTGACAAGATACTTCCTCGGGTAGATAGCGTAAGAGGTGCTATTGTTGGCGGTAGACACCACACACCGAAAGAATCATGCCAATGTAAAATATGTAAATTTGTAAAACCTAAAAGCCACACACCAAGTCCAAAGAGCCGAGTACGCATCATCTCAAAACAGTGATGGTTGTTCTGTCTAGCCCCCCGCCCCCGCCAGCCCCTTGAGCTTGGCGAAGCAGGTGTCCAGCGACTCGTTGTCGCCCACGAGCTGCTGCAAAAAGCCGTTGATGGGCCCGACCATGTCGATGGCCCGGTCCACCTCAGCGCTCGCGCCCCGCTGGTAGGCCCCGATGTTCACCATGTCCTCCACGCGCTTGAAGGTGCTCATGAGCCGCAGCACCGTGCGCCCGGCGGCCATGTTGTCCGTGTCCACCACCTCGCTGCGCAGACGGCTGATGCTCTTAAGCACGTCGATGGCCGGGAAGTGCGACTGGTCCGCCAGTTCGCGCGTGAGCACGATGTGCCCGTCGATGATGGAGCGCACCGCGTCGGCGATGGGCTCGGTGAAGTCGTCGCCGTCAACGAGCACGGTGTAAATTCCGGTGATGGAGCCCAGCGCGCTCTTGCCCGTGCGCTCAAGGAGCTGCGGCAGCTGCGCGAACACGCTCGGGGTGTAGCCGCCGCGCGTGGGCGGCTCGCCTGCGGCCAGGCCCACTTCGCGGGCGGCCATGGCGAAACGCGTCACCGAGTCCATCATCAAAAGCACGTCCAGGCCCTGGTCGCGGTAGTACTCGGCCACGGCCGTGGCGGCAAAGGCCGCGCGCATGCGGATGAGCGGGCTCTTGTCGCTGGTCTCGACAATGACCACGCTCCGGGCCATGCCCTCCGGCCCAAGGTCGCGCTCGATGAACTCGACCACCTCGCGGCCGCGCTCGCCCACCAGGCCGATGACGTTGATGTCGGCCTTGGTGTAGCGCGCCATCATGCCCATGAGGGTGCTCTTGCCCACGCCCGAACCGGCCATGATGCCGATTCTCTGGCCCTTGGCCAGCGTCAAAAGTCCGTTGATGGCGCGCACGCCGACATCCAGCGGCTGGTCGATGCGCGGGCGCTCCATGGGGTTGGGCGGGGTGCGGTACAAGGGCGCGAAGGATTCGGGCGCGATCATGCCCTTGCCGTCGATGGGCACGCCAAAGGCGTCCAGCGTGCGGCCCAGCAGGCCCGGGCCCACGGGGATGTGCGGGGGGGCTGCGGAGTTGCGGATCAGGCTGCCCGGGCGGATGCCGCGCATGTCGCCGTAGGGCATGAACAGGCAGGCGCCCTCGCGGAAGCCCACGACCTCCGCCGGGATGGGCGTGGAGTCGCGGTCCTCGGGCAAAAGGTGGCAGACCGAGCCGAGCGGCGGCTTGATGCCCTGGCCCTCGGCGATGAGGCCCACGACCTTGGTGATCTTGCCGAAGGTCTGGCAGAGGTCCAGCCCCTGGCAGGCGGCGTCCACGGCGAGCGGATCAAGCGCCATTGTGGCCCGGCTCCCTGGCCCTGTCCAAATCCTCGGGCAGGTCCAGCTGGTCCAGGTAGGGCGCGAGCAGCGCCAGGCGGCTGCTAAGCGCGTTGTCGGCCAGCATGTCGCTGGTTTCCAGCACCACGCCGCCCTCGGCCATGGCGTTGTCGGTGACCAGACGCCACTGGCCGTAGTCGGGGCGCTTGGCCTGGATCTCCTCCATGAGGGCCTGGGCCAGTTCAAAGTCCTGGGGCGCGACCTTGAGGGTGAACTCGCGGTGCGCGTCCAGCCGGGAGAGCGCCTCGTCCATGAGGCTCGAAAGGATCTCGGCGCGGCGTGCATCCATCTCCACGCGCAGCGCCTTTTCGGTGAATGTCTTGGCCAGGACCACGAAGTCGTGGCGGCGCGACTGCCAGACCTCCAGCCCCAGGCCGGAGATGGCCTCGAGCAGGGAGCGCATGGCCTCGGCCTGGGCCGCAAACTCGGCGTCGAGCCGGGCCTGGGCCTCTGCCTGGGCCTCTTGGCGGGCGCTGGCCACGGCGGCCTCGACCTCTTTGCGGCCCTCCTCGCGGATGGCCTCGGCGTCGCGGCCGGCCTTTTCCAGGGCCTGGGTGATGATGGTCCGGGCCATGTCCTGGGCCTTGTCGCGGCAGCGCTCGATGTACTCGACCTCGGTGGCCGCGTCCCACATGGGGCGGTGGCGCTTGCCCTCCATCTCCTGGATGGTCAGGTAGTCCGGGCCGGGCGTGTCGCAGCCCATGATGACCCGTCCGGTGTAGAGCTTGTCCTGCGGGACGGGATTAGATGAATTCATCTCCACCACCTCTGCTTATGGCGATGCGGCCTTCCGCTTCCAGACGGCGCACGGTCTTGACGATGTTCTGCTGGGCGCCTTCCACTTCGGAGAGCTTCACCGGGCCCATGATCTCCAGGTCCTCGCGGATCATGCCGGCGGCGCGTTCGGACAGGTTCTTGAGGAACTTGTCCTTCAGGTCGTCGCTCGCGCCCTTGAGGGCCTTGGTCAGCTCCTCGTTGGAGATGTCCTTCAAGAGCTCGCGGATGCTGCGGTCGTCCAGCGCCTTGATGTCCTCGAACACGAACATGAGGTTTCTGATGTCGTCGGCCATCT
>CAZXZF010000114.1:0-8279 GCA_964645095.1 uncultured Desulfocurvus sp.
GCCACCTCACGCTGTACACCTTCTCGCGCGAGAACTGGTCGCGCCCCAAGGACGAGGTCGGCCTGCTCTTCGACCTGCTCGTGGACTACCTCAAGGGCGAGCTGCAGAACCTGCTCGACCAGGACATCCGTTTGCGGGTCCTGGGCGAGATGGACGCCCTGCCCTTCATCGCCCGCCAGGCCCTCGGCCACGTCATGCAGAAAACCGCAAAGTGCGCCGCCATGACGCTGAACCTGGCGCTCAACTACTCCGGGCGCGAGGAGATCCTGCGCGCGGCCCGCGCCCTCTCGGCCCGGGGCGTAAAGGGCCAGGACTTGAGCGAGGAGGCCTTTGCGGCGGAGCTCTACACCGCGGGCCAGCCCGACCCGGACCTGATCATCCGCACCAGCGGCGAGCTGCGGCTGTCCAACTACCTGCTCTTCCAGGCCGCCTACAGCGAGTTCTACTTCACCGACACCCTCTGGCCGGACTTCGGCCCCGAGGAACTTGAGCGCGCCCTGGAGGACTACCAGGGCCGCCAGCGGCGCTTCGGCAAAACCGGCCAGCAGCTGGAGCCCGCCCCCTAGAGCCGCCCGGCGGAGGTCCATGGTGACGAGCCGCACACCGCCCAGCCGCGCTTCCCGCCTCGCCCGGGCATTCCTCTGCGGCCTCGCCCTGCTCCTTCGCACGACACTGGCCATCGCTGGCGGCCACGCAGAGACGCCCATGATCCACGAGACCAATGTTGCAGTGCCCATGCGCGACGGCGTGGTCCTGCGCGCAGACCTCTGGCGGCCCGCCGGGCCAGGCCCGTTCCCGGCGCTGGTCTGCCGCACGCCCTACGGCAAGGACTCCGACCGCGACGAGCTGCGCTTTGCCCGGCGCGCGGTGGAGCGCGGCTTTGCTGTGGTCATCCAGGATGTGCGCGGCCGCTTCGCCTCCGCAGGCGAGTACCAGCCGCACAGGAACGAGGGCCGCGACGGCTTCGACACCATCGAGTGGGCGGCGGCGCAAAAATGGTGCGATGGCCGCGTGGGCACCTTCGGCCTGTCCTACCCCGGCTCGGTCCAGTGGCTGGCCGCCCTGGAACAGCCGCCGCACCTCAAGGCCATGGCCCCGGCCATGACCTACTCCAGCCTGCGCCAGGCCGTCTACACCGGCGGAGTCTTTGACATGGACTGGGCGCGCTGGGCGCTTTTGTCCATGGCCCCGGACCTGCGCGCGCGCAAGAACCTGCCCGGCCCCAAGACCGGCAGCGAGGCCCTGGCCGACTGGCGGCGGCGCGGGCCGGACTACTTTCAGGGCCACCTGCCCCTGCTGACCCAGCCGGACCTGACCCTGCCCAGGGACGGAGCGCCGGGCTTCTACGCGGACTGGCTGCACCACCCGCTGGAGGACCACTGGTGGGACTACGGCGACCTGGCCGGGCGCTACGGGCGCGTTACGGCGGCGGTGCTCAATCTTTCGGGCTGGCACGACGACTCCTTCGGAACGCACGGAGCCATCGACAACCACCTGGGCCTGCTGGCGGCGCGCAAGGGCCAAGGTTCTGAGGCCGGCCCGCGCACCATGCTCGTCCTCGGCCCCTGGTCCCACGGCATCCCGGCCGTCACCGGCGAGAAGGACTACGGCACGCGCGAGTTCGACACCGCAGCGCACCTGGACTACGACGCCCTGGTGCTCGACTTCATGGACCTCCACGTGCGCGGCCTGCGCAACCACCTGGCCCAGGCCAAGCCCGTGCGCTACTTCATCATGGGCGACAACCGGTGGCGCGAGGAGGACTCCTGGCCGCCAGTCGGCGCCAAACCCTACGCCGTCCACCTGGGTCCGCGCCGCGTGGGCCGCGAGCCCAGCCGCCTGAGCCACGCCGCACCGGTCCCCGGCCCCTCGTCCAGCACCTTTGTGGCCGACCCGGCCAGGCCCGTGCGCGAGGTGCCCGGCTCGGACCTGGGCCCCATGGACCAGCGCGAGCTGACCCCGCACGGCGACCTGCTGCTCTTCGAGACCCGGCCGCTCAAGGGCGACACCACCGTGGCCGGGCACATCCGCGCGGAGATATACGTCTCCACCGACGCCCCGGACCTGGACCTGTACGTCAAGCTGCTGGATGTGGCGGCAGACGGCACAACCTACAACCTCATGGACTCCGGGGCCGAGGTGCTGCGCGCGAGCCTGCGCCCCCACGGACCAAACGGCCAGAGCCCTGCGGGCCGCGCGAAGGGCCTGCTCAAGCCGGGCCAGGTGTACCGCCTGGACCTGGACCGCCTGCTCACGGCCAACACCTTCCACAAGGGCGACCGCATCCGCGTGGTCCTCTGCGCCAGCTGGTTTCCGGGCATGGCGCGCAACCTCCAGACCGGCGAAAGCGAGGCCGTGTCCGCCGTGACGCGCCCGGCCAGGATCACCGTGCACCACGACGCCGCGCACCCGAGCAGGCTCATCCTGCCCGTGCTGCCGCCCGTGCTGCCGCCCGTGCTGCCGCCCGTGCTGCCGCCCGTGCTGCCGTAAGACGCGCCAGTCCCGTCAGCGGCTACTGCCCCTTGAGCATGAACCCGGCGATGGCCTGCACCACCTGCTCGGCCAGGCCATGGTAGCCGTGCGGGCTCATGGCCTCGCAGACATCGGACTGCAGGGGCAGGCCGCCCTCGAAAATCATCCTTTCCTTGCGCGGCGCGGCATCCAGCAGCTCCATGAGCCGGGGCACGTCTCCGGGCGGGGTGACGTGGCAGGTGTCCGAGCCGTGGGCCACCACCAGCGTCGGCACCTTCACCTGGGGGAGCCCGGCGTCGAGCACGGCGCGCGGCTGCGACGAGGCGATGTCCCAGCGCTTGCCGGTCCGGGTCACGGTTGAGGTCAGGACCAGGCCGCTGATGTCGTCGCCCAGGCGGGCGGCTGCCCAGGCCGCGGACAGGGTGCCCATGCTGGTGCCGATGAGCCAGGGCTTGAAGCCGTAGCGCCCTCGCAGGTGCAGGGCCAGGGCGCGGATGTCCGCCAGGTGCTCGTCCGAAAAGCGGAAGCGCGGGCTCATGCCGCTGGCCTGGCCGGACACGCCGGACACATCCGAAGGCGCGTCGGGCACGGCCACCACCAGGCCCTGCCCGGCGAACAGGCGGCGCGAACGCACCAGAAAATTGCCCTGGCGCCGGATCACGGCCAGGCCGCCCTGGTCCTGCACGCCGATGTCCCCATTGCCGCCGGCAAAGAGGATCACCGCGGCCCTGGGCTTGTCCGGCGCCAGCAGGACCACGGGCAGGGTCACGCCGGGCCGTGTCGGCAGGGCCAGATACGTCTCCGGCAGGGCCGGGTCCAGGGTCGGGGAAGCAAAGGCCGGGTGCGGCCGCTGCTGCAATTCCGAGGGCGAAGCCCCCAGGGCCGTCCCAATGGTCAAAAGCAGCAGGCACAACAGGATGGGCATTCGGCGCATGGTTCCTCCGGTTCGGCGGGCAGGGCCATGCAGAGGATATGTCCTTTGCCCGGGCCAGGCAACCGGCTTTAAGCCGCCCCTGACGGCTTGCCTTCCGGGCCGATCCGTGTTTGCCTGCAAAAAATCACCGGAGGTTTCATGCGCCGCATCCTCATCACCCTGGCCCTGACCCTGAGCCTTGCCGCCCCGGCCCTGGCCGCCGTCTCCCAGACGCCCAAGAACGAGATACGCACGGGGGACGTGCCGCGCGTGGCGGACGTGCTGACCTACATCGACCTCTTCGGCTACCGCGAGATGATGGAGATTTCCGTGGACCGCCAACTGGCGGCCATCGTGGACTTCATCCGCACCCAGCGCGAGGAGGTCCCGCCACGGTCCCTGGAGATCATCCAGCAGGAGCTGCGCAAGGAGCTCGGGGCCGCAACCGAGCGCTCCCTGCGCGACATGGCTGCGGTGTTCCAGCGCCACATGACCCAGGCCGACGTGGACTACCTCATCAGCGTGGGCCGCGACCCGCGCATGCAGCATGTGGTCAAGATGCAGCCCAGGCTGGCCGTGGAGCTGGAGAAGGTCGGCGAGGGCCTGGCCGACGACGTGTACCGCCGGGCCGCGCCGCGCATCGAGGAGCGCCTGAAGAAGCTGGAGGGCGGGGAGAGGATCTAGGGGAGAAGCCTACAGAAACCCGGCGTCCTGAAAGCTGAAGTGCGCGCCCTCGGTGACCACCAGATGGTCCAGCACCCGCAAGCCCAGCTCCTGGGCTGAACGATTGATGCGCCGGGTCAGGTCCAGGTCGGCCTGGGAGGGCTTGGGGTCGCCGCCGGGATGGTTGTGCGCCAGGATGAGCCCCGAGGCCGAGTGCTTGAGCGCCAGGGCCAGCACCTCGCGCGGGTACACCGTGGTCTGGTCCACCGTGCCCCGGCCCACGCGCTCCCAGGCCATGAGCCGGTTCTTGTTGTCCACCAGCGCCACCCAGAACTCCTCCACCTTGAGATGCCCGATGCGCGCGCGCGCGGCCTCGGCCACCACCTCCGGCCCGGAAAAGACCTGCCGTTCGCGCACCGGCGCTTCGCCCACCCGGGCGAAGACCTCGCGCACAAGGGCCCAGTGCCCGCAAAGCGCCTCGCCAAAGCCGTTCACCGCGCACAGCGCCTCGGGCGCGGCCTGGAGGACCTCGCGCAGGGAGCCGAAGCGCCCCACCAGTTCCTTGGCCAGGGGCTTGGTGTCGCGCCGGGGCAGCACCTGCCCGAGCAGCAGCTCCAGCAGCTCGTAGTCGGCCAGGGCCTTGGGCTCGGCCTGCAGCTTTTCGCGCAGGCGCTGGCGGTGCCCCAGGTAATGCGGCGGCGGGCTCTCGGCGGCCTTGAGGCCAGCGGAGGCGGAGGGCCCGGACTGACCGACCGTGGTCGAAGACTTCTTGCGCGGGCTCACGGGCGCCTGCCGGTATTGGCCGGGAGTGCTGGACGCTGTCCGCCGCCCATGAGTTCGGCCAGCTCGGCCACGTAGCTCTCCAGGGCGTCGTCCGGCCGCCTGGTGCCGCCGATGACCCCGAGGTTGGCGTCCAGCGTCAGCTCGATGATCCGGGCGATGCCCGCGCGGCCCAGGCGCTGGGCCATCTTCAGCATGACCGGCTTGTCGCTGGGGCGCATGCGTACCTTGGCCCCCTCGCCCTCGCAGAGCATCCACAGCTGGCGCGCCTGCCAGGCCACGTAGCCCAGGAGCTGGAACAAAATCTTGTCGCCCGAGGGCCGCAAATGGTCGTCCAGCACGCGCGCCCAGACCTCGCGGGCGGCCTGGGGGCTCTTGGACGAGTCGGCCAGGGCCTTCATGAAGTCGAAGAACTCCATGTCGCCGTGCGGGGCGATGAGCGCGGCCAGGTCCGGGGTGATGACCTTCCCGCCACCTTCGTCGCGGTCATCACGGCCATCGGCTGCGGCTGCGCCTGCGGCCAGCTCGATCTTGTCCAGCTCCAGGCCCGCGGCCAGGCCGTCGCGCGGCAGGGCAGCGGCCAGGGCCTGCCGCGCCGCCGGGTTCAGGGTCAGGCCGCGCTCAACGGCCCAGGCGTCGAGGAATTTCGGCAGGGAGGCGTCGGTCAGGCCCGGGGACTGCCAGATCCACTTGTTCTGCTCGGCTGTCTGCCAGAAGGCGCGCCGGGGCAAAAAATTCGGGACGGCGGCCTTGCCCTCCTTCCACGCGCCCTCCAGGCAGAACACCGGCAGCACGGTGCTGGCCGTATTCTTGAGCCCCTCGCCCAGGCGGTCCCAGACCTCGGCCTTGAGGGCCTCGGCCCGGCGCAGCAGGAGCACGGTGGGCGTGGAAAAGAGGTTCTGGGTGGTCAGCTCGCCCCAGTAGCCCGGGGGAAAGGGCTCCTCGTCGCCCCAGAAGACCTTACGGGCAACGCCCGAGTTGGGCCCCTGGCCCAGGCCCTCGGCCAGAAGGGCCGCCTGCCGCCGGAGCAGCTCGGCGTCCGGGCAGCAGAGGAAGCGGAAGCCGTGGCGGGCCGATGGTGGGCGGGCCAATGGTGGGCGGGCCAATGGTGGGCTGGCCGATGTTCGGAGCATGGGACAAGCTCCTAGTAGTTCTGGGTCATCAGATCGGCCATGCGGCGCACGGCCATGTCCGTGACGCGCAGGTCCGCGCCCTCGGAGTCGCCAGGGAAGAACGATTCGCCCTGGCTCTGCTCGCCGGAATCCCACAAAATCGCGCCGTCGCTGGCGCGCTGCACGCGGAAGATCAGGGTCAGCCCGGTGCTGAGCTTCACGGACTGGTCCTGCTGGCCGGCCACGACGGTCGAGCGCGTGAACTTCTTGATGGTCACCGTGAGCAGGGACGTGGCCTTGTCCTTCTCCGTCCAGACGACGAACCGGCGCCGGGTGAACTCGTCGCGGATGAGCGAGCGCAGGCGGGGCTCAAGCCAGGGCTCCACCGTGGGATTGTCCACGCGCACCAGGGCCATGGTGCGGAAGGCCGGGTCCAGGCGCGAAACAGCGTCCGGGTCAGGCCCCAGGGTGCCCTGGCCGGTGAAGGAATAGCCGCAGCCGCACAAGGTCCACGCGGTCGCCAAAAGCAGAGCCAGGCCCAGAGACCGTTTCATGGCGCGCATGTAGAACCTCCCTGCCGTCCGCTTCTAGCCGGCCACCACGTTGACCAGTTTGCCCGGCACCACGATGAGCTTCTTGATGGACTTGCCCTCCAGGTGCCGGAGGACGTTCTCGTGGGTCATGGCGAACTCGCGCACGGCCTCCTGGTTCGCGCTGGTCGGCACCATGAGCCGCCCGCGCACCTTGCCGTTGACCTGCACCACCAGCTCGATCTCGTCCAGCACCAGGGCGGACTCGTCGTACCCGGGCCAGGACAGGGTGGCCAGGTGCTCCCGGTGGCCCATGCAGCCCCAGAGCTCCTCGCACAGGTGCGGGGCCACGGGCGAGAGCAGGGTCAAGACCGTGGACAGGGCCGAGGACAGCACGGCCGCGCCCTGGGGCGTGTCCTTGAGGCCGTCCTTCAGGCCGTACATCTCGTTGACCAGCTCCATGAGCGCGGCGATGACCGTGTTGAACTGGAACTTGTTCTCCATGTCGCGGGTGACCCGGCGCACGGTGTCGTGCTCCTTGCGGCGCAGCTCCTTGGCCGGGCCTGCAAGGGCGCCGCCCGGGCCAGCCAGCAGATCAGAAAGAGGGGCGCTCGGCCCGATGGGCAGGAGCGCGCCCGCCTCGGACAACTCCTCGGCCAGCCGCCAGACGCGGTTCAGGAAGCGGTACGCGCCCTCGATGCCCGCGTCGCTCCACTCCAGGTCCTTTTCCGGCGGGGAGGCGAAGAGGATGAACAGGCGCGTGGCGTCGGCCCCGTAGCGGCCGATCATGGAGTTCGGGTCCACCACGTTGCCCTTGCTCTTGCTCATCTTGGCGCCGTCTTTCAGCACCATGCCCTGGGTCAGCAGGTTCTGGAAGGGCTCGGAGAGCTCGGTGTAGCCGCAGTCGCGCAGGGCCTTGACGTAGAAGCGCGAGTACAAGAGGTGCAGGATGGCGTGCTCGATGCCGCCGATGTACTGGTCCACGGGCATCCAGTACTTGAGCGCCTCGGCATCGAAGGGGCCGTCGTCCTTGCGCGCGCTGGTGTAGCGCAGGAAGTACCAGCTGGACTCCATGAAGGTGTCCATGGTGTCGCACTCGCGCTGTGCCTTGCCGCCGCAGGTGGGGCAGGCGGTGTTGACGAAGCTTTCCAGCAGGGGCAGGGGCGAACGGCCGTCCTCGCGCGCGCTCGCGTCCTCGGGCAGGCGCACGGGCAGCTCTGCGTCGGGCACGGGCACGATGCCGCACGCCTTGCAGTGGACCACCGGGATGGGCGCGCCCCAGAAGCGCTGGCGCGAGACGCCCCAGTCCCTGAGACGATAGTTCACCGTGGCCTTGGCCAGGTTGTTCTCGGCCAGGTAGTCGATGATGGCGGCCTTGGCCTGGTCGTTGGGCAGGCCATTGAACTGCCCGGAGTTCACCAGCACGCCAGGGTCGGCGTAGGCGCACGTCATGCAGTTGGTGAGACCGCCATCGGCGATCAAGCCGTCAAACATTTCCAAGGGAGTGCCTGGAGCGAATTTGTGGTCAGGAAAGACCTGCTCCCACTTCTCAGCGGGAGGTGCGATTACCATTTGCATGGGAAGGTTGTACTTGCGCGCGAACTCGAAGTCGCGCTGGTCGTGGGCGGGCACGGCCATGACCGCGCCGGTGCCGTAGCCCATGAGCACGAAATTGGCGACAAAGATGGGCATGTCCAGGCCGGTGAGCGGGTTCACGCAGTACGCGCCGGTGAACACGCCCTCCTTTTCCAGGTCCTCGGCCCCGCGCTTGATGCGGTCCATGTTGGCCACGTCGCGGCAGAAGGCGCG
>CAZXZF010000115.1:0-8274 GCA_964645095.1 uncultured Desulfocurvus sp.
CGAAATAGTCGCCCGTGGGCAGGCCGTCGGGGATCTCGATGATGTCGGCGTTCTCTTCCGAGGCCATGGCGCACAGCGCGCCGCAGCGCGACAGGCGGTGGATGAGCACGCGGTTGGCGAAGTCGTCGAGCTTCTTGACCTCTTCGCCCTGGACGTTCGTCTCCCCGGTGAAACCCAGGACATCGACGAGCCCGGCCTTGCTGACCTCGCGGGCGATGATCTTGGCCGAGAGGATGAGCTCATTGAACAGCCGGGTGAAGCGGCCTGTGGCCATGGGCACATGCTTCTGGTGCAGGAGCAGGTGCTCGGTCACGGTGATCTGCTGGGACACGGTCGATACCTCCGCGTTGCGTGGATTCAGGCGCGGTGGTTGCGCTATTTGGACGAGCCGAAGAACGGGATCAGCTGCAGGCCCTTGTCCTGGAAGGTGGCGTTGGCGCTCTCGGTGGCATAGATGAAGCGGTCGCGGCCGATGTAGCGGGCCAGCCACGTGAACTGCTTCCCGCCAGCCTCGATGGTCCCCTGGCTCTTCTCAAGGAGCAGCTTGTCCCAGGCGATGGCGGTGAGCGCCTCGCTTGCCGGAGGTATGTTTGCGGTCCCGGTCCAGAGCTTATGGGCATACGGATCGACGATGACCAGTTCCTCGGGCTGCGGGCAGAAGGTGAACAGCACGCGCGGGTCAAAACTCACCACATGCAGCCCCACAAACTCGGTGCCCTCGAAGTTCGGCATGCCCAAATAGACCTCCGGGCCAAGGGCGGTGTAATCCACCACGGTCTTGACCAGGGTGTCGCGCCAGATGGACTCGAAGATCAGGGGCTCGCTGAAGCGCTTCACGGGCACAGGCGGGCGGCGGTCCAGAATGTCTCCATTGGCGTCGGCGATGAGCACGCCGTCGATCCAGGGGAAGCGCATGGCCAGGTAGTTCATCCAGGCGTCGTTGGGCCGGAAGTCCTGGCTGGTGACGTAGCGCATGAGCTCCGAGACCTTGGCATCCACGGGCGAGAACAGCAGGGCCAGCTTTTCCTGGTTGGGATTGTCCCAGCTGTAGCGGTTCACGTCGATCTTCGGCACGGGATTGATGTAATCCCGGGTGCCACGGACCGTTGTCTTCACGGTGCTCTTGCCCTCGTTCCAGGTTGGGCCGAGGGCTCCGCAGGCAGCGAGCACAAACGATACGGTCAGGACGAGAAGCGCGACAAAAAGTCTGCCGAACGCCGCGCGCGCCCCGGACGGGTTGCTGAAACGAGTGGTCAATTGAAACCTCTGGTCATTTGGTTCTGGCTTGGACCCGAGACTCGAGCCGTGAGGCCAGGGCTTCCAGGGTGCTCATAAGGCGGTTTTTGGCGTGCTTGCCAAAGGGGTCATCCAAAGACTCGTGCCTGGAGGCGCTTGCCGGCTCAGGAGCCTTGGCCAGACCGTCCTCCAGGGTGCGGATGCGCGAGGAAAGATCCGTCTTCTCCCGCTCGTCCAGGGCGCGCCCCCAGAGATCGCGGTAGATGCCGAGCGCACCGTTGTAATCGCCCTGGGAGGCCAAGAGCTCGGCCATGGTGCGCGTGCGGAAGCTGCCCGCATCCGGGGCCGGGCCTTCATAGGCGGATTCGCCCAGCGGCGGCTCGGGCCGGACCTCGTCCAGGGGCGGCACCGGGAGATGCCGCCCATCCTGATGCCTGGGCCTGCGCGCCTGGCTTTGCAGCGGCCCGATGAGACGATCGGAGAGGGAATTCAGTCCCTCAATGACCACGTCCGTCCATTTGACGGGCTTGCCGGTGAAATGCGAGGCCACAAGCATGAGGAACACTGCGAAGTCACGGTCCTGCTCAGCCTTTTGCTGCGCCCAGAGGGACCAGAAGGCCGGGTAGCGCTCCAGCGGCTTGACCACGGCGGAAAGCTGGTCCCGGGCCTCGTCCAGGCGCTCCAGCTTGGTCAGCACCTGGATGAGCAGCAGGCGCGCCTCTATGGTGTCCGGGTGCCGGTCCAGGCCCTGACGCAAGGTCTTGGCAGCATCGTCCAGCTGTCCGAATTCAACAAACAGCTTGGCCAGCGGGAAGAATATCCGCGAGCCCGGCTCCAGAGCCAGAACCTCTTGGTACCATTCAATCTTTCTTCTCATCGCCTTCGGCCCCCTGGGGTACGTCGACCTTTCCGGAGAAGATGTAGAGCACCTCGTTTTCCTTGACGTAGTTCATGCGCTCGCGGATGACCATCTCCTGGTAGCTGCGGTCGCTCTTGAGCCTGCGGATCTCTCTGCTCAGATCCAGGCTCCTGGCGTCCACTTCCTGCAGTTGGTTCTGCAGCTTAACCGAGCGCTTGCGCATGTTCATGTACGCAAAGAGTCCGTGCTCGGTCCAGAAAAGCCGGAACAACAGAACGACGTTCACGAATATCAAAATGCCAAGGAGGATGCGCCGAGCCATCAGCTCCCCTCACTGCAAACGCAGAGAACCAAACCGGCCTGGGCGGATCTGGGAGAGTGGCCCGCTCAGCTCCTCAAGAAAATTGGAGGTCGCTGTCTCCACGCGTTCCACATCGTCTTCGTTCAAGGCCACCGTGTCAATCTTTTGCAAAAAGTCCTTGAGCACGGAGAACTCCTCCAGGAGGCATTTGCCGAGCTCGATCTTCTCCAGCTCCGGTTCAAGCTCCAGGATGGTCTGCAGGCAGTTTGATATGCGTGCCAGATGGCTGCTGGACGCCTTTCCCATTTCATTCTCCGTTGCTATCTCTGGCCCAGGTGAGCGCTTGGTCATTCAAGTTGTAACCAATTTTTATAGAAATTGTACAGATAATTCCCGCCGGAAAAAACAGTAAGGGCAAGAGCCACATACAAGAGGATCATGCCAACCGGATGCGGGTCGAAACCGAAAAGCGGGTAGTGCGCAAGCAAAGGCACAAGGGCCACGATCTGGCTGATGGTCTTGAGCTTGCCCAGGGAATCCGCCGCGATGACCACGCCCTTGTCCGCGGCCACGCCGCGCATGCCTGTGACGGCCAGCTCGCGGCAGATGATGACCACCACGATCCAGCCCGGAATCCTGGACAGATCCACCAGCATGATCAGCGCCGAGCCGATGAGCAGCTTGTCCGCCAGGGGGTCCAGAAACTTGCCCAGGTTGGTGATGAGATTCTGGCTCCGGGCGATGTACCCGTCGGCCATGTCCGTGAGCGAGGCCAGCACAAAGACGCCCGAAGCGAGGTAGGCCCAGAGGGAGGTCTGCTGGGCGTGCTCGATTGAGAGCAGGACCACGAGAACCGGCACCGCGAACACGCGCGCCATGGTCAGCATGTTGGCCAGATTCAGGTTCACGTCGCCCTACTCCCCATGTTCCTAGCGGTGCACGCCTAACGGTGTACAGTTGACGCGGCTTCAAGGCTCGTCTGCGCGGCCTTGGCCACGCGGTCGCCCAGGGCCAGCAACGCCTCTTTGGCCGGGCTGTCGGCGTCGAGCAGCACCACGGGCGTGCCCAGGTCACCGGCAACCACGGTGGCGGGATCAAGGGGGATCGCCCCCAGGAACTCCAGGCCGTACTGCTCGGCCAAAACCTTGCCGCCGCCCTTTTTGAAGAGGTCGATGGACTTGCCGCAATGCGGACAGGCCAGCCCGCTCATGTTCTCCACCACGCCAAGGATGTTGGCCTGGGCGTATTGCAGAAAGTTGATGGCCTTGCGCACATCGGCCAGGGAGAGCTCCTGCGGGGTGGTGACCACCACGGCCAGGGCCTCGGGGATGAGCTTCAGGACGGTCATGGGCTCGTCGCCGGTGCCCGGGGGCGAGTCCACCACCAGAAAGTCCAGCTCGCCCCACTGCACGTCGGAGATGAACTGGCGGATGGCCGAGGTCTTCATGGGTCCGCGCCAGAGCACGGCCTGGTCCGGGTCGAGCAGGAGCGACTCCATGGACACCACGTGCAGGTTGTCGCTGTAGCGCTTGGGATGGATTTCGCTGTTCCTGCCGATCTCCAGCTGCCCGGTGAGGCCCAGCAGACGCGGCACGCTGGGGCCGTGGATGTCCACGTCCATGAGCCCGACCTTGAAGCCCCTGGCCGCAAGGGCGGCGGCGATGTTCACGGAAATGGAGCTTTTGCCCACCCCGCCCTTGCCGCTCATGACGAACAGCTTGTAGCGGATGCGCTCCAAGGCCTTGATTATACGCTGGTCCTGCAACGCGATCTTGAAGCTGCCGGAGTCAGCCGTAGGGGGAAATAAACCGCCGCTGCACGTACCCACGGGCACACTCCACAAGTGAGATTTCGGCTACTTGGACCGATTAAAAAAGAACTATGGCTGATTTTGCTGCGCGTGTAAATCGTCGACAGGCAGGAGGAGTTCACCAGCCGTGGGCGCCGACCAGATCCACGAACTGCACCCCGCAGATATCCTGGCGCAGCGCCTTGCCGTCTTTCTTTTCGATCAGCACCAGGCTCTGAAGCCTGCGCGCCGGGCCCACAGGCATGACCAGCCGCCCGCCCTCGGCCAACTGGTCGACAAGGGGCGGCGGCACCTCGGGCCCGCCAGCGGTGACCAGGATGCGGTCAAAGGGGGCGATGCTGGGCCAGCCCAGGGTGCCGTCGTCCAGCTTCACGTGCACGTTGAACAGCGCCATGGACCTGAGCCTGTCGCGCGCGGTCTCGCACAGCTTGGGGATGCGTTCAACGGTGTGCACATCGGCCCCGAGCTTGGCCAGGACTGCGGCCTGGTAGCCGGAGCCGGTGCCGATCTCCAGCACCTTCATGCCCGGCTCGACCTGCAACAGCTCGGTCATGAGCGCCACGATGTACGGCTGGGAGATGGTCTGGCCCTCGCCGATGGGCAGGGGATTGTCCATGTAGGCCTGCTTGCCCATGGCCTCCTCGACGAAGAGGTGCCGGGGCAGCTCGCGCATGACGCTGAGCAGCCGCGGATCAGTGATGCCGCGCGCGACGATCTGCTCGTCCACCATGCGCTCGCGCATTCTTCGTGGATCAACCCGCATACACCCTTCTCCCTCAAGCACTCTCGGTCGCGTTTATGCTGAGGTGCTGAGCATTTTTCCCCAGCCAAGTCAACCCGCAGTTGCACCAGCGCCCTTGACAGGACAGGGGTTTCCTGGAAAAAATCACCAAAAGCGCTGAACGGTATTGCCCGAGCAGGCCAACCTGGAGGATCCCCATGTTCAAGATCAGCGAACTCATGACCAGCCCGGTTTACTCCCTGCGCGAGACAGACACCCTCCAGAGCGCCCGGGTGCTCATGGACCAGAAGCGCATCCGCCACGTGCCCATCACCACGGGCAACAACGTCTTCCGGGGGCTCATCACCAACCGCGACGTGCTGGCCAACACCATCTCGCACCTGGCCGACATCGACCAGGCCACCCAGAACGAGATCGACGCAGGCATCCCCTTGCAGGAAATCATGCGCACAGACGTACGCACCATCTCCTCCGAGGACTCGGTGAAGGATGCGGCCAACATCCTCTACAGCCACAAGTACGGCTGCCTGCCGGTGGTCGACAACGGCAAGCTGGTGGGCATCGTCACCGAGGCCGACTTCCTGCAGCTCACCATCCAGCTCCTGGAAGCCATGGACCAGGCAAACGCTGCCGCCAAATCCTGACCCCATATCTTTCCGCAAGGACGGGCTGCCCGTCCCCGCCAGCGAGGACTGCTCCACATGGACAAGAAAGGTTCCGGCACCTTTGTGCGCAATGCCTTGCTATTGCTTTTGCTCACCGCCATCGGCCTGGGCGTGTACGCCTTCATCCGCGACGGCAGACAGCCCACCTTGAGCCTCACCCCGCAGAGCGGTGCGGCCTCCTTCAACACGGACTTCACCCTGAAGCTTACGGCCAGGAACGTCGGCATCAAGAGCCTCTCCGTGTCGCTCTCCCAGGACGGCAAGACCGTTGACTTCCTGCAGCGCGCCTTCACGGACAAGCCCATGGAGCACACCGAGGTCTTCCGCCTCCCGCGCGACGCCGCCTTCAAGGAAGGCCCTGTTGAGCTGACCATCACCGTGCGCACCCATTCCCTGCTGTCCTTCATCGGGCGCGGGAAGAGCAGCCTCGTGCGCAAGCTGACCCTGGACCTGACCCCGCCGCGCGTCACCGTGAACCAGGGCGTGCACAACGTGAACCAGGGCGGGGCCGGCGCCGTGAGCTTCACCGTGTCCAAGCCCGTGGCCCGCGTGGGCGTGGCCGTTGGCGAATACTTCTTCCCGGCCTACCAGCAAAAGGGCGGCGACTACTTCTGCTTCTTCGCCATGCCCTACGACATGCTGCCCACGAACTTCAAGCCGCGCGTCATCGTGCGCGACCAGGCGGGCAACGAGGCCACCCAGACCCTTTACATCTACGCCATCCCCAAGGACTTCAAGTTCGACAAGCTGAACGTGTCCGACGAGTTCTTAAACGACAAGATGAGCCAGTACTCGGCCCAGTATCCGCAGGAACAGTCGCCCCTGGACATTTACAAGCGCGTGAACAGCGAGCTGCGCAAGGTCAACGAGGCCGACCTGCGGCGCATCGGCCTGGAGACCGCCAACGCCACCCTCTGGTCCGGGCCTTTCCTGCGCCTGCCCAATGCCGCCGGACGCGCGGGCTTCGGCGACCAGCGCGACTACTTCCACAACGGCATGAAGATCGACCACCAGACCCACCTGGGCGTGGACCTGGCCAGCCTGGCCAACGCGCCCGTGCCAGCGGCCAACGACGGCAAGATCGCCTTTGCCGGGTTCCTGGGCATCTACGGCAACTGCGTGATCATCGACCACGGCCTGGGGCTGCAGAGCCTGTACTCGCACCTGGACTCCATCGAGGCGACCGTGGGCGCGGAGGTCAAGCGCGGCCAGTTCATCGGCAAGACCGGCACCACGGGCCTGGCCGGCGGCGACCACCTGCACTTCGGCATCCTCATCAGCGGCGTGCAGGTGAGCCCGGTGGAATGGTGGGACGAGCACTGGATACGCGACAACGTGCAGAAGCACCTGAACAGGCAGCAGTAGGCGCGATACGAGAGCATACAGGCCGGGGCAACCCGGCCTTCTTTTTGGCGAACGCAAGGCAGCGGCGGTTAGCGCCTTATGTATGGACTCTCCAGTAATTATTTGCGATGGTTGCGGGCAGTATTCCAGGGGGCCGCCATGAGAAACACTCAAAGATATTTTGGTGCAGCGTTCCTCTTGCTGTTCGCTCTGGTGGTTGCCGGGTGCGGAGTGGTGAATCCACGCACCCCTCTGCCCGAGCCATATCCCTTCGATGTGAGCAAGAAGAATAGTGCCGTTGACGCAGATGTAGAGCTGAGGACGTATCGTTTCTATGAGTTTGACATAAGCTTTGAGTTTTCTGATCATCCAAGCTTCGAGCGCCTTTATGGTCTTCTCAGGTATGGCTTGCAAGGCCGTCAGGGTGATTCATCGGCTGGGGTCACTGTGCCCATTGCTCTGAGGATCACGTCATTGGGACCGGAGGCGAGCGGAAATACAATTTTTGACGAAATCGTCCAGACCCATAGAATATCGAGGCATACGTTTTGCTCCGCCCCGAAGACGTGTGGTGTTATTTGGCGCAGGGTCGCTATGGTAGCTCTGAGGCCCGGACGCTATCGCATCCAGGCTGGGACAGTGCAGGACACCCCGGCGTTCAGTGGCGTGCCGACATTTTTGCAAGTGACTTATAATCCTAAATTTTCACCAATAGACGAGATAAAGCATCGCCAATAGACGAGCAAACACTCAGGAGAGTGCCATGCCGACATTAACTATCAATATAGTTGCACCGGGAACGGAGTATCTTGTTGATCCGGAGACTGGTCTGACGCAGAGATCAACCGCCGGGCATATGTGGTATTCCATGGACAAGGGTGATGCGAGCAAGGAGCGATTGGCTATGTAAATAGTTCCTCCAGGTGTAAAGAAACTCTCTCTTGGTAAAGTACAAACGAGTTAGGCCGGGTCACCCCGGCCTTCTTCGTTCAAAGTATCACTGACAGCCTAGTGCGTGGGCCGCTGGTACTCTTCCTTCACCAGCAGGTCGGACAGCGGCGAGATGTTGTCGCGGCCGCAGAAGATGGACCCGGAGCTGTCGCCCACAAGCGCCCGTTCCAGCACCTCGTCCACGTTCTCCACAGGCACGATCTTGAGGTCCCTCAAGATCTCGTCCGGCACTTCCTTCAGGTCCTTCTCGTTCTCCGCCGGGATGAGCACCATGCTGATCAGGCCCCGGTGCGCAGCCAGCAGCTTCTCGCGCAGGCCGCCGATGGGCAGCACGCGCCCGCGCAGGGTGATCTCGCCGGTCATGGC
>CAZXZF010000116.1:0-8252 GCA_964645095.1 uncultured Desulfocurvus sp.
ACCTGGTCTGCCCGGCGGAGTTCAACCTGGGCGAGGACCACAAGGTCAGCATCCTCTCCGTTGCCGAGGGCGACGACAAGCCGGAGAAATACCCGCTCATGTTCCACCTCTCCTCGGTGATGCTCCTGAACAAGACCGACCTCCTGCCCTACGTGGACTTCAGCCTGGACGCCGCCAGCGCCCACGCCCGCAAGCTGAACAAGGACATCGTGATCTTCCCCGTGGCCTGCCGCACCCAGGAGGGCCTGGGGCCCTGGTACGACTGGCTGCGCGCGGCCCGGGCCGGCAAGCGCTAAGGGCCTGACCACAGCCATGACCACAGCCAAGCTCAACGCCAAGCCCAAGGCCACGCCCAGGCTCGCCGTGCTCGTCAGCGGCCCGGCCGAGGCCCCGGTGCGCCGTTTGCTGGCGCGGCACCTCAAGCCCAACTTCCACATGCACAAGAACCAGTGGCGCACGCTCTACCGTGAAGCCTATCCGCTGGTGCTGCTCGGCCGCGCCCTGCGCCAGGGCCAGGACCCGGAGGCCCTCTTTGGCGCGCACGCCGGGGCCGCGGTGCTGGTGCTGGCCTGCCTGGACGAGGCTGTGCCGGGCTCGGGCTTTGCGGCCACCCGCGACTGGTGCAAGGCCAAGGGTTTCAACCCCGTGGCCTGGGTGCCCCTTGAGCCTGCCGGGCCGGAGAGCGCGGCCATCGACCGGCTGATGGACCTGCTCAACTTCGTCAACCTGCACTGCCCCTGGCCCAGCGACGAGATCGAGGACCTGGACGACTACCTGGCCAAGTCCGACCAGCCCCTCTGGTAGCCCGGCTGGCTTGGCGCCGGGCCGGTTTGGCCTTGGACCGGTTTGGCTTCCGTCCGGTTTGACATCGGGCCGCGCGGGCTTACCTTGCCAGCCGCAAACCTGAATTTTCAACCAATCCCGCCGGGCCCCCCGGCGCTTCAAGGAGACGCACATGAGCAAATCCTGCAACGGCTGCCCCTCGGCCGCCCCCTCCGGCGGCTGCTCCTCCGGCCAGGACCCCAAGGCCTGCGGCGACAAGCCGGTGGACGAGAAGATCGCCAAGACCCTTTCGCGCATCAAGCACAAGATCGTGGTGCTCTCGGGCAAGGGCGGCGTGGGCAAGAGCACCGTGGCGGCCAATATCGCCCTGGCCCTGGCCCTGGCCGGCAAGCAGGTGGGCCTGCTCGACGTGGACATCCACGGCCCGAGCATCCCGCGCCTGCTCTCCCTCGGCGACAGCAAGCCGCACATGGAGGCCGACCACATGGAGCCCGTGCCCTACAGCCACAACCTCTGGGTCATGTCGCTCGGCTTCCTCATCCCGGACAAGGAGACCGCGGTCATCTGGCGCGGGCCCATGAAGCTCGGCCTGATCAAGCAGTTCGTGCGCGACGTGGCCTGGGGCGACCTGGACTACCTGGTCACCGACTGCCCCCCGGGCACCGGCGACGAGCCCCTGGCCGCGCTCCAGACCCTGGGCAAGGAGGCCCAGGCCGTCATCGTGACCACCCCGCAGGGCGTGGCCGTGGACGACGTGCGCCGCAGCGTGACCTTCTGCCGCCAGATGGGCAACCCCATCCTGGGCATCGTGGAGAACATGAGCGGCTTTGTCTGCCCCACCTGCAAGACCACCCACGACATCTTCAATTCCGGCGGCGGCGAGGCCCTGGCCGCGGAGATGGGCGTGCGCTTCCTGGGCCGCATCCCCATGGACCCGGAGGTGGTCCGCAGCGGCGACGAGGGCTACCCGTTCATGAAGGTCCAGGCCGACACGCCCACGGGCAAGGCGCTCCAGAAGATCGTGGAGCCCATCCTGGCCCTGGGCTAGAAAGCAGCACCACTTGGCGTCAACCAGGCGCGGCGCGGGAGTCTCCCTGCGCCGCGCTTTTTCGTTTGCGGCGCAAAGGTATTGCGGGTGCAGGGGCTGGGAACAAGACGCAATGTTTGCCCAGGGCTGGCCAGGCGTGCACTTTGTTGTCGTCGGCCAACGTTTGGGGTATGGTGCTTCTGGAAGGCTGCACACAGGTTCTGGTTTCCCTTGGAGCGCTCCGCATGACTGACTCCCCACGCCAGCGAACAAACCCCATGCTCGTGCAATGGGTGCTGCACGGCCTGGCCCTGCTGGTCCTGGGCCTCGTGATGGGGGGCAACCTGTACCACGAGCGGGTCAAGGTCGAAACCCGCGAGCAGGAGCGCCTGCTGTCCCAGACGCAGATCGTCCAGCGGATCCTCGACGCGAACCTCGTCTCGCTGAACGATGTGCTGGGGGCCTTGAGCCGCGACTGGGGCGCGGGCGGTGGCGACCGGGACATCAGCCACCGTCTCATCACCCTGGTCGATGCCCTGACCGGGGTGCGCACCCTGCTCATCCTCGACAGCCAGGGCGTGGCCCGCGCGGCAAACCGTCCCGAACTCCTCGGCCGGGACTTCAGCCAGCGGGAGTATTTCCAGGCTGCCCGGCAGCGTCCAGACCCGGACATGCTCTTCGTCAGCCCGCCTTTTCGGACCTCCCTCGGCGTGTACGCCATAACCGTCACGCGCCTGATCCAGGGGCCGGACAACGCCTTTGCCGGGATTGTCACCGCCACCCTGGACCCTGAATTTTTCATCCCGCTGCTGAAGTCCGTGCTCTACGCCCCGGACATGCGGGCGACCCTGGCCCACAGCGACGGCCTGCTTTTCCTGATGGTTCCGGAGAGGGAGGGCATTGCCGGAACGAATCTGGACCAGCCCGGGAGTTTTTTCCGCAGGCACCGCGACAGCGGCCGGGAGGCCAGCGTGCTCGGCGGCAGGTCCGCAGCCACCGGGGCGGAGCGCCTGCTGGCCGCGCGGACCATCCGGCCAGCGGGCCTGAGGACGGACAAGACCCTGGAGGTGACCATCGGTCGCGATCCTCAGGGCATCTATGAAAACTGGCGCAAGGAGGCGTTGTTCCAGGGCGTGCTGTTCGGGCTGGCTGTCCTGGCCTCCAGCCTGGGCCTGTTCATTCTCCAGAGACGCCAGCGGGTGTATGACCGGGAGATGGCCGAGGCCGCCCAGGCCCTGGCGGCCAGCGAGCGGTTCGTGAAGACCACCGCCGACAGCCTGCCGGGCATGGTGTCATACTGGGGCGAAGATCTGAAATGCGTCTACTCCAACCACGCCTACCTGGAATGGTTCGGCAAGACGCCGGAGCAGATGCAGGGCATCAGCATCCAGGAACTCATGGGCGAGGAGCTGTTCCGCAAGAACGAGCCCTTTATCCGCGCCGCCCTGCGCGGCGAACCGCAGCGCTTCGAGCACACCCTGGTCAAGGCCGACGGCAGCACCGGGTACACCCTGGCGCGCTATATCCCGGACGTGCGCGAGGGCCGGGTCTGGGGCTTTTTCGTGCTCATCTCGGACGTCACGGAGCTGAAGGCCACGCAGATGGAGCTGGAGCGCCGGGTCCAGGAGCTGGATATCCTGGCCACCACGGATTCGCTCACCAACATGGCCAACCGCCGCCACTTCTCCGCGCGGGCCAAGGAGGAATTCGACCGGAGCAGCCGCTACGGCCTGCCCCTGGTGTGCCTGATGCTCGACATCGACCATTTCAAGGCCACCAACGACACCTTTGGCCACGATGCGGGCGACGAGGTCCTGAAGGCCCTGGCCGTCCACTTCCGGGACACGTTGCGCTCCACGGATGTCCTTGGCCGCCTGGGCGGGGAGGAATTCGGGGCCCTGCTCATCCAGACGGAGATTGAAGGGGCGAGGCAGATTTCCGAGCGCCTGCGGCAGGTCCTCCAGGAGGCGGTGGTCGAGACCAGGAGCGGCCCGATCCGCTTCACTGTGAGTATCGGCCTGGCCGCCAGCACAGGCGGCGACGCTTGCGTCGAGGACCTCATGAAGCGCGCCGACCTGGCTCTGTACAAGGCCAAGGAGATGGGGCGCAACCGGGTGTGCTGTTTCGAGGACTCCTGAAAGACCGGCGCGTGGGCCATCTCGCGAGGCTTATCCCTGCGCCGCGCCATTCTTGTTTGGGGCGCAGAGGTAGCGCGGGTGCAGCTGTGGCTGGCGGTTGGCCTCGTAGAGCTCGCCCGCGCTGGTCTTGGGCACGCCCAGGGCCGCCTCGTATTCCGCGCCCCAGTCGCGCATGGCCCCGAGGATGGGGAAGAGGCCCAGGCCCGGCTCCGTCAGGGCGTACTCGACCTTGGGCGGCACCTGCCGGTACACCCTGCGGCTGATGAGCCGGTCGGCTTCCAGCTCGCGCAACTGGCGCGTGAGCATGCGGTCGGTGACGTCGGACATGCTGCGCTTGAGCTCGCTGAAGCGCAGCACGCCGCCCACCCCCAGGTGGTAGAGGATGATGGGCTTCCACTTGCCGCCCATGACCTGGAGCGCCAGTTCGAAAAAGCAGCGGTAGGTCTTGCCCCCGAGTTCCTTCGGTGCGCAGGCTTGCGTCATGTCCGCCTCCCTGTGGTCCGACCTGCTATACTTTGCGACAGTACCTGACAAAATGATCAGTACTTGCGCGGAGGGCAGGCGTTTCGTATGGACTAGGCAGACCGGCTTCGCGAGTCAAGCAAAATCGCCGCGCCGGAAACACGCAACGCCGGAAACACATAACGTCGGAAAAACCACGGAGGCACCTCATGAAAGTCATCGCCATCAACGGAAGCCCGCGCAAGAAGGGCAACACCCGCCTGCTGCTGGAGGCCGTGCTGGAGCCGCTCAAGGCGGCGGGCTGGAAAACGGAGCTTGTGCAGATCGGCGGCAAGAACATCCACGGCTGCCGCGCCTGCTTCAAGTGCTTCGAGAAGAAGAACAGGCGCTGCGTCTTCGACGACGACGCACTCAACGGAGTGCTGGAAAAGGTTCTGGCAGCGGATGCCATCGTGCTCGGCTCGCCCACCTATTTCGCGGACGTGTCGGCGGAGATGAAGGCGCTCATGGACCGCGTGGGCCTGGTGTCCATGGCCAACGGCTGCCTGCTGGCGGGCAAGATCGGCGCGGCGGTGGTGGCGGTGCGGCGCGGCGGCGCCACCCATGTGTTCGACACCATGAACCACCTGTTCCAGATCTCGCAGATGATCGTGCCGGGCTCCACGTACTGGAACATGGCCTATGGCCTGGGCGAGGGCGAAGTGGCCGGCGATGCCGAGGGCCTGCGCAACATGGGCCAGTTGGGCCGGGCCATCGACTGGACCGGCCGGGCGGTCCAGGCCCTGGGCGAACCGTATCCGCTGCTCGCCGGGGCCGAGGAGATCTAGCGGGACCGGGAAAAAGGGGCTCCGGTGCACGCCGGAGCCCTTCTTTGCTGCTGGCCCAGGCGCGTCAGCCCTGGCTTTGGCCCCTGGCAAAGGCCACGAGCTTGGCGTCCTCACTGGCCACGTGGTTTTTGAACCAGCCAACGAGGAAGTCGAGCAGCTCGGAATACGGAGGGTCTTTGAACAGGCAGCAGTCCGTGAGGTCGTGGGTTTTCTGCACGAATTCGCGGTGCAGCACGGCGTGGTGCGCCTTGTCCGGATAGCCGACGCGGTCCATGAAGGCCTCCTCGTCCCAGAAGTGTTCCTTGGCGTAGAGGTACATGGCGTTCAGGCTGCGCATCACCTGGGTTTCCCTGTCCAGGGAGCCCAGGTGGCTGTCCAGCTGGTTGATGAGCTCCACCAGCCCCTTGTGCTGGCGGTCGATGGTCTCGTCACCCAGGGTCAGGGCGTCGTCCCACTCGATGAGCGGCATGTTGCGCGGCGCCACTGCGGCTAGTCCAGCCGTCTGATGACGACGCGGCGGTTCTTGGCCCGTCCGGTCTCGGTGTCGTTGCCGGCCACGGGCTGGGCCTCGCCGTAGCCCTTGGCTGTGACATTGTTCGCGTTCACGCCAAAGGAGCTCACCAGCAGGTCGCGGATGCGCGCGGCGCGCTGCTCGGACAGAATCTGGTTCTGGGCGTCCGGACCCTGGGAGTCGGTGTGCCCGCCGATCTCGAACCTGGCGCCCGCCAGGGCCGGGGAGGAGAGGGCCTTGCCCAGGGCGGCCAGCTGCTTCCTGGAGAATTCGTTGGCCAGCTCGGCCGAGCCGGACTTGAAGTAGAGGTACATGGTGACCGAGGGCTTTCCCGCTGGCTGGGCCATCTCGCGCGCGGGTTCGGCCGGCTGGGAGGGCTTGGCGTCGCTGGGGGTGGTGATGCGGATGCCCCGGAAGCTGCGGGACTTGCCGGGGTCGGACTCGGGTCCGGGTTTCTTGTCCAGCTGATTCAGGATGTCGTCGCTCGTGATTATCTTTCCGTCCTGGGCCTGGGCCGGGGCCTCAAGCAGCACCAGGCACAGGGCCGCGAACACAAGGCGCGTCAAAACGTTCATGGCGACTCCTCCAGTGTTTGCCCGCCGCAGGGTGCGGGCTTGCCTGCATCCACGCATAACACCACTGGCAGGGGGCTGCCAAGGGGCAGGCCTTAGATTTTGGGCTGCCCCAGGAGGATCATCTCGGCGATGGTCAGGTCCACGCGCGGCAGCTTGCCCATGCGCTCCCGGCCCACGAGGTCCATCTCCAGCCGGGCCAGCTCGGTCAAGAGCGGGGTGCGGTCGACGAGCGCCGGCTCGCAGGTCTTGCCCAGGGCCTGGGCGCGGTCGCAGCCGGGAAAGGCGGACTGCCCGCCGCGCGGGTGGATGAGGACATTGGGCACCCCGTGCAGGCGGCAGACCATGGGCCGCACCTCGTAGAGCCCGCAGCGCAGACCCTCGGGCGACTCCCCGGACGATTCCCCGGACGACTTCTCGGACAGGGGGCAGGGCACGCGGGGCCGCACGCCCGGCAAAAGCGGGTTCTGGTGGCGGCGTATCCAGTTCTCGGCGGCGTCCCTGACCTCGGCCAGGCGCGGCGCGGGCAGCTGCAAAAGCCCGTCCCAGAGCCCGGCCCATTCCACGTAGGTGTGGTGCCGGAACACGGTCTCGCAGCAGCTGTCGGCGCAGCCCGCGCAGGAAAGCCCGATGGGCGCGGCGGCTGCGGCGTAGGCCTCGTCCATGCGCCGGTACAGGTCGGCCAGCCTCTTCAGGGCTGCGGTCTTCTTGGTCTTGCTCATGGGTCCGGCTCCTGCATCAGCCAGGCGTGGAGGCGCTCCACGCTGGCCCTGCGGTCGTTGCTGTCGGTGGACAGGGTGAAGTCTGCGGCAGCCTGGTACAGCGGCTGGCGTTCCCGGTACAGGTCTTCCCTGGTCAGGCCCGGGGCCATGGCCAGGCCCCGGTTGCCCGCGTCGCCCACGCGGCCGAGGAAGGTCGGCAGGCTGACCTCAAGGTAGACCACCGGCCCCAAAAGCTTCAGGCGCTCCATGGCGGCGCGTCCGTAGACCACGCTGCCGCCGGTGGAGATCACCGCGCGGCGCACGCCGAGCATGGACACCAGGGTGTCCTCGGCCTTGAGGAAGGCGGCAAGCCCCAGGCCGTCCAGGAGGTCCTGCAGGTTCAGGCCGTAGTAGGACTCCATGAGCCGGTCGGTGTCCAGGTGCGCCCAGCCGAGCCTCTCGGCCAGCAGGCGGCCCAGGGTGGACTTGCCTGCCCCGGCCATGCCGATGAGGCTGACGCAGCCTGTCTCGGCGAGGCGCGTGGGGACGGGCGGACTGGGGGCGTTCGGGGTGTGCATGGGCGGGGGCTTGGCTATCAGGCCTTGGGGCGCAGGAGGACCTTGTCCTGTTCGTCGCGCTCGGACACGAGGACGTCCACGCGTTCGTGGCTTGCGGTGTTCACGCGCTTGCCCACGTAGTCGGCCTGGATGGGCAGCTCGCGGTGGCCGCGGTCGATGAGCACCAGCAGCTCCACGCGCCTGGGGCGGCCAAAGTCGAGGATGGCCTCCAGTGCGGCGCGGGTGGTGCGGCCGGAGTAGAGCACGTCGTCCACCAGGATCAGGGTCGCGCCCTCGATGCCCGCCGGGATGTCCGTGCTGCTGATGGTCGGCGAGATGCCGAGGTTGCTCCAGTCGTCGCGGTAGAGGTTGATGTCGAGCATGCCGAACAGGGTCGGGGCGGAGAGCCGGGAGTCCAGCAGCTTTTTAAGCCTGCGGGCCAGGTCCACGCCCCGGCGCTGGATGCCCACCAGCACAAGCGCGCCGTCCTCGCCCCGGCGCTCGATGATCTCCGAGGCCAGGCGCTCCAGGGTGCGGGCCATCTCCTTGGCCGTCATGATGGTGCGCGGATCGCTCATTTTGGGGCCCCGGCAACCATCAGGCTGCGGCGGCAGAACTCCACGGCCTCGGTGGAGAAGTCGTCGATCTCCGGCCAGTAGAGCTTGATGCGCATG
>CAZXZF010000117.1:0-8146 GCA_964645095.1 uncultured Desulfocurvus sp.
TGATCAAGCTGGTGCGCTGGATCCACGACACCTTCCCGGTGACCATCTGGATGATCGAGCACCAGATGAAGGTGGTCATGAGCCTGTGCACGCGCATCAAGGTGGTGGACTTCGGGGCCACCATCGCCGACGGCTCGCCGACCGAGATCCAGGCCAACCCCGCGGTCATCAAAGCCTACCTGGGAGACGACACGATTTGAAAACGCTGCTCGAAGTCAAGAACCTCAAGGTTCGCTACGGCAACATCGAGGCCCTGCACGGCATCTCCTTTGACGTGAAGGAGGGCGAGATCGTGACCTTGATCGGCGCCAACGGCGCGGGCAAGTCCACCACGCTTTTGTCCATCTGCCGCCTGCCGCCGCCAGAGGCCCCGCGCGTCATCGAGGGCGACATTTTGTTCAAGGGCCAGAGCATCCTGAACATGCCCCCGCACAAGATCGTCAGCGACCTGAACATGGCCCTGGTGCCCGAGGGCCGCAGGATCTTCGGCAACCTGACCGTGGAGGAGAACCTGAAGCTGGCCACCTATGCCCGCACCGACGGGCATGAGGCCATAGGCCGCGACTTCGAGCGCGTGTTCACGCTTTTCTCGCGCCTGGCCGAGCGCAAGAAGCAGCGCAGCGAGTCGCTCTCCGGCGGGGAGCAGCAGATGCTGGCCGTGGGCCGCGCGCTCATGAGCAAGTGCAGCTTCATCATGCTCGACGAGCCGAGCATGGGCCTGGCCCCGCTCTTGATGTACGACATGTTCCGCACGCTCAAGGTGCTGAACGCCGAGGGCATGACCATCCTCTTGATCGAGCAGAACGCCAACCTGGCCCTGCGCTTCGCCCACCGGGGCTATGTGCTGGACACCGGCGAGATCGTGGCCAGGGGCACAAGCGAAGAGCTTCTGGCCGACCCGGAGGTCAAGAAGGCGTATCTGGGAGGCTAGGGGGCGGGTCGCGGTGGCGGCGGAAACGTCGTTTTCGGTCTTCTGTAGGAAGCTCAAAACCGAATCGAAACAGGTGGTTGCCAGCAAGGCGTCCACCTGTTTGCTTTCGTGCGACCGGAGAACTCCGCGCACCCCTGTCAAGAGGGTGTTTTTGTCCTTTTAGCGGCTAAAAATAGGTGATTTTTGTCGGGCGCATAAAGGCCGTGCTATATTCCGTTGAAAGACCTTGGGAGGTCATATATGGAAACAAGAAGCACGGACAATCGGATTTGGACCAGGGTGAGCGACGACGGCAAACACGCCGCCGCAGGCATGAGCCTGGGGCCTGTGGGCGCGAAGCCCGGCGGGGGCGGCGAAGAGCGCCCTACGACGGGCATGGACGATATCTCGGGACTGCGGGTCCGGGTGGCATCTCGGGCGGCAGCGAAGTGCGCGGCAAGGTAATGCCGCCGCTGAAATCGAAGTATCCGCCCCCGCCACCTGCGCCCCAGGAGCCGCACCTGGTCTACGGCATCGAGGACCACACCCTGCGCAACCCGGATGGCGGAGTTATGGCGGGCGATGCATACAGTGGCAAGGGCCAGCACAGGAACAAGGCCGCGAGCCAGGACATTGAGGGCTTCGGGCCAATTCCAGAAGGCAACTGGCGGGTGGAGGAAGTCACTGACCAGGATTATTGCAGAAAGCACCACCTGGCTTCCCCTGTCTTTCACTTGGTGCCCGACGACGAGACCGAGACGCGGGTTGGCAAAGACGGTATGGGACGAAAACCGAACACCTTCCTCATTCACGGCAATGACTGGAAGAACGACGCCTCCAAAGGCTGCATCATTCTGAACAAGTCGGCCAGGGAGAAGCTCAGAAACTACGAAGGGGGATGGATCCGTGTCACGAAGTAGTTTCTCCGTCGCGCTGGCCCTGTGCCTCTGCCTCGTCCTTCCCGTCCAGGTTGATGCGAAGCGCGGCAGCTCTCTCGTGCTCGTGGGGGAAAACGAGCCGGGCTTTCTGGAGCCACGGCTTGAAACGCCGCCCTATTCGCCCGTGCTCGACGACGCCCACTACGCCCTTGATGGTCTGGGCGAACGCCAGGACCAGCGTTTCCATCTGCACAAGACGGCCAAGGACATACTGGCGCTGTTCGGACCTGCTCCGCGCACGGTCTTCAATGAGCACAATGCGCTATACTGCTATGTCTCCTCCCGTCCGGGGGACAGAACCGCCGTGATATTCTCCCTCGACCCGGGCGCCCTTTGGAGCGTGTCGGTCCATGCGGACAAATCTGCCATTATCCAAGCCGGAAAGCGCTGCCGGGCGACGCCCATGGTGAGTTCCGCCGTGCGCACTCCCGGGGGCCTGCGCCTGGGCATGACCCGCGAGGAGGTGTTGGCCATGTTCGGTGAGCCGCACCGGGTCATCGGTCGGCGCACCATCGGCTATGCCTCATATCGGCCCGTGCGGCCGGGGGAGTATCCGCCAGGCTTCGTCCTCAGCCGGATCCAGCGTTGGATTGAGATATACCTTGGCGAGGACGACTGCGTAGATGGCTTTTTCATTCTGGCCAACGACATTGACTGAGGCCGCAGGGTAATCAAGCTGACGTAAAAACGGTGGCAACTTCGCGGACGCTGTACAATAATCTTTTGAAATAAAACAGTTTTTAGTTTCATGCATAAGGGCGGTCGTTTTGTTGGAATTGTGAGGGGGCTTCGGCCCCCTTTTTTTGCGGGCTGCGCTCGGGGCGTGCTCCAGCCCGGGAAGGGGGATTCTTGCCATTTCCCCTGCCTGTGATAGGGGGAGCGTAAGGAAGAGAGAATGCGCATGCCCGCCCCTTGGCGGGCGCCTCAACCTCCTGGAGCCCGTCATGAACGCAGTCCTGCGCCGCGTCACCGTGCTGTGCCTGTTCTCCTCGCTGCTGCTGGCCGCCGGGTGCGCCGGGCAGGCCGCCCACCGCGCCGGCAAGTATGAGGCCAACGTGGTGGAATACGAGGGCCAGTTGGCCCGGGGCGAGGACCTGTCCCTGCAGGGCAGCTTCTTCCTCTGCGACGCCTACGCCAACACCAAGAACTACGCCAGGCTCTTTGCCTGCGCCGACAGGTTCGACAAGAAGGCCGGCGGCATGAACGCCGCCGAACTCTTCCTGCAGATGGAGATGATCGACCCCTCCATGGGCGACGTCTGGCGGGCCCAGGCCCAGCTGGAGACCGGCAAGTACGCCGAGGCCGAAGCCCTCGCGGACAGGGCCTTGGCCAAGCGCGCCAGCAACGGCATCGGCTGGACCTACGGCCTGGCCAAGCTGTATTCCCTGCGCGGCCTGGCCCGGGCCTACCAGAAGAATGTCGCCGGAGCCCGGCAGTCGGTCCAGGAGCTGACGGAGATGTCCTGCGGCCTGTCCGGGGCTGGTCTGTGCATTGAAGACAGGTACATCGGGATCACGAAGATCCACGTGAGCCAGGGCCAGTACCAGGAGGCGGCCAAGACCGTGGACGCGGCGGGCATGAAGGGCCTGGCGTCCATGGTGCAGGTGCTCTCGCTGGGCATCATGTCCTGGGATTTCTACAACCTGCCGCGCGAGTTCCTGCAGGCCAAGATCAACTTCGAGACCGGCAAGCTGGCCGCGGCCAAGGCGGGCTACCTGGCGCTCCTGAACAACCCGGCCACCCGCTCCAACGGCACCATCTGGTGGAACCTGATGTACGACCTGGGCCGCATCGCGCGCTCCGAGGGCGACGGCAGGCTGGCCGTGGAGCGGCTTTCCGAGGCCATCGCCACCATCGAGGCCCAGCGCTCCAACATCAACACCGAGGCCGCCAAGATCGGCTTCATCGGCGACAAGCAGGCCGTGTACCGCGAGCTCGTGTCGCTGCTGGTTGCGCAGGGCCGCGCGCCCGAGGCCCTGGAGTTCGTGGAGCGCGCCAAGTCCCGGGCCCTGGTGGACCTCCTGGCCGAGCGCCAGAACCTCGCGGCCACAGGCAAGACCGACCCAGCCGAAAGCCTGAAGCTCCTGGCCAGCCTGGAGCAGCGCTACGTGGCCTCCGGCTCGAAAAGCGACGAACAGCAGCGCCTGCGCTCGGCCATCACCGGCACCCAGGCCGAGCTCAAGCGCGAGGCCCCGGAACTGGCCTCCCTGGTCACCGTGACCACGGCCAAGGCCGCCGAGATCCAGGCCCAGCTCGGCGCGGACGAGACCCTGCTGGAATTCTACGGCCAGGGCGACGACCTCTACGCCTTCACCGTGACCCAGGGCGGCCTCCAGGCCCGGAAGCTCGACGGCCAGGGCCTGGAGGCCGAGGTGCGCGCCCTGCGCGAGGCCCTGCGCGACGTGCGCACGGACGCCTGGAAGCCCCTGGCGCAGAAGCTCAACAATCGGCTCCTGGCCCCGGTGCCCGGCGCGCTCACCAGGCCCAGGCTGACCATCGTCAGCCACGGCGCGCTGCACTACCTGCCCTGGGCGGCGCTGTACGACGGCCAGCAGTTCCTGGTGGACAGGGTCACGCTGCAACAGCTGCCCTCGGCCAGCGTCATGCAGTTTTTGGCCGCGCGCAGGCCGGCCACGGCCAAGGACATGCTGCTGCTCGGCAACCCGGACCTGGGCGACAAGGCCCTGGACCTGCCCGGCGCCGAGGCCGAGGCCCGGGCCATCAAGGGCATCTGGCCCAACTCGACCATGCTCATGCGCAAGGCCGCCACCAAGGGCGCGCTGACCAAGGCCGGGCAGCTCTTCCGGGTCATCCATGTGGCGGCCCACGGCGAGTTCGTCTCCGACCAGCCGCTCAACTCGCGCCTGCTGTTGAGCCCCGAAGGGGACGACAACGGCCAGCTCACCGCGGGCGACCTCTACTCCCTGCGCCTGAATGCGGACCTGGTGACGCTCTCGGCCTGCGAAACGGGCATGGGCAAGGTGCTCTCCGGCGACGACGTGGTGGGCCTGACGCGCGGGTTCCTCTATGCCGGGGCCAACAGCATCGTGGCCAGCCTGTGGCCGGTGTCCGACGACGAGACGCAGTTCCTCATGACCAGCTTCTACTCCAACCTCAAGACCAGGCCCAAGGCCGAGGCCCTGCGCCAGGCCCAGCTGGTGACCAGGAAGAAGTACCCGCACCCGTTCTTCTGGTCCGCGTTCCAGCTCACGGGCATGGGCAGGTAGGCCGCCGGAGCACGCGCAGGACATCACGATGGACCACGCGCCGGACCTCGCGCCGGACCACGCTCAGGGCAACGGGGGGCTTCGGACCCCTTTTTTGCGTCCCCCGTGCCCGGCCCGCCCTTGCGCTTTTGCGGGTATTTGCTAATTCTTCAGGAAACCGGAGGCTCCCCATGCGCCGCACCACGACCCTGTTGCTCCTCGCCAGCCTTGTCCTGGTCCTGCCCGCGCTGGCCCTCCAGCCCCCGCGCCAGCAGGCCGCTCCGCAGGCCGCTGGGCAACAGGCGCTTCCGGCCCAGGTCCAGCAGGCGGAGCGCCGCATCGCGCTGGTCATCGGCAACGCGGCGTATCCCAACGCCCCGCTCAAGAATCCGGTCAACGACGCCCGCGACATGGCGGCCACCCTGCGCAGCCTGGGCTTTGAGGTCATCGCCCGGGAGAACGCCAGCCTGGCCCAGATGGAGGGCGCGGTGAACGAGTTCTGGGGCAGGCTTAAAAAGGGCGGCTCCGGGCTGTTCTACTTTGCCGGGCACGGCCTGCAGGTGAACGGCCGCAACTATCTGGTGCCCGTGGATGCAAGGCTCGAGGCCGAGCAGGACGCCAAGTACAAGTGCATGGACGCCGGGCTGGTGCTGGGGCGCATGGAGAACGCGGGCAATGAGCTGAACATCATCATCCTGGACGCCTGCCGCAACAACCCCTTTGCCCGCAGCTGGCGCAGCGCGGACGTGGGCCTGGCCAAGATGGACGCGCCCAGGGGCTCCATCATCGCCTATGCCACGGCCCCGGACTCCGTGGCGGCCGATGGCGCAGGCAAGAACGGCCTGTACACCGAGAAGCTGCTCCGGGCCATGCGCGCGCCCGGCCAGCCCGTGGAGCAGATGTTCAAGCGCGTGCGCGACGAGGTCATGCGCGACACCAAGGACAAGCAGGTGCCCTGGGAGTCCACCTCCTTGCGCGGTGACTTCTATTTCACGCCGGGCTCCGGCGCTCCGGCTGCTCCGGTCGCGGCGCTCCCGCCCGTTGCCCTGCCGTCTCCCCCGACCCCTTCGGCCCCGGCGCAGCTGGCCCTGGACCCTGCGGCCAATGAAACGCCGAAGGCGGCCCTGTCGCCGCTTTCGGACCTGAAGCAGCGGCTGGCCGGGAAATACGCGGAGGCCGGGGCTGACACGGGCAAAAAAGGTCTGATCTTCGATTTCGCGCTCAAGGGCGACGACCTGATTGGAACGCCGAGCGGCTGGACCGGGCGCGCCGTCACCCCGGTGGGCATCAGCGAGGTGCGCGTCAGCGAAAACACGCTGGCCTTCCGTTTCACGTACAAAAAAGGCCTGTTCGGCATCGCGGGCACCACCTACACCGACTACGCCTGCGACCTCTCGGGCGGGCTGGACGTTATCCCGATGACGTACATGGCCGAGTCCGGCAGTACAGGCAAGGCGCGGCTCATCCGGCTGCAGGGGACAGGGCCAAAGCCCCTGCAACAGGCCCAGGCCGCATCCCCAAAGCAGGCCCCGCCGCCAGCCGCCGAGCACAAGGCGGACGAGCACAGGGCTGGCGAGCACAAGGTGGGCGACACCTGGCGCGACCCGGTGACGGGCATGGAGTTCGTCTGGGTGCCGGGCGGCACCTTCGAGATGGGTTGCGGGCCGTGGTCGGACTCTTGTGATTCTATGAATACGCCAGCGCACTCCGTGCGGCTTTCCGGGTTTTGGCTCGGAAAGTATGAGGTGACGCAGGGGCAATGGCAGAAGGCCATGGGCAGCAACCCTTCAAGATTCAAGAAAGGCGACAATTATCCAGTGGAGATGGTGTCTTGGCAAGATGCGAAAGGCTTCGGCGCCAAGATGAGCTCTCTGGGTTCGTTCAAGTTCCGTCTGCCAACCGAGGCCGAGTGGGAGTATGCGGCCCGTTCCGGCGGCAGGGAGGAGGAGTTTGCCGGGAGTGAAGAAGTGGACATGGTGGCCTGGTACGAAGACAACAGCGGCGGCAGCTCCCATGCCGTGGGCACCAAGGCTCCCAACGGACTCGGCCTGTACGACATGAGCGGCAACGTCGGGGAGTGGATTGAAGACGTGTTCCGCTATTACACCGCCTCCCCACAGGAGAACCCGGTGTTTCGCAAGGGCGCATCCGCCACGGTGGCCGGCACCGACATCCCGGCCCGGCTGGACCGTGGCGGCAGTTGGCTCAGCCGACCGGGGGGCTCTGCGACATACCACCGGGTGCCTTGCGGGCCTGCACCATACAGCCACACCGGCCTGCGCCTGGTGCGCGTGCCCTAGCAGACCCTCGCGCAGCCCGGCCAGGGCCGCCCTCCCTTGCGGCGTTTGTCCCTTTCCGCACAATGCTTGCCAAATCCCCTGGCGGGGTTATAGTTATTGCCTCGCGCGGCGATTTCCGCCGCCGTGCCAAGCGCAAGAGAGCAAGGAACGCCCCCCATGCCCCGCAGCAAGAAGCCCACAGCCGCGCCCCCAAGGGACTGCCCCCTCCCGCCCCAGCCCATCCGCCAGGAGCTCATGGCCATCATGGCCGCGGCCCCGCCCCCGGTGCGCCGCGCCCTGGGCGACCTGATGCTCTCCATCAAGGCCGGGCTGGAGGCCGCAGGCCAGACGCCCAAGTTCATCGACGCCCGGGCCCGCGTCTTCGACTGGCGCAACCTCCTGCCCATGCTCGCGGACATCCGGGCCAAGCTCGACCGGCCCGTGGCCGCCCGCTTGAGGCGGCGGGGCAAGGCCAAGACCGAGCTGGTGCGCCTGGAGGAGCAGTTCGCGCTGCTCCGGCGCGCGCACGAGCAGATGTCGCTCATGTTCCAGATCTCCTACGCCCTGGTCAACGTGGGCGGCGAGTTCCAGACGAGCGAGGAGGTGCTGGAGCAGAGCGCCGAGGTGCTCATCGAGCTCTTGGAGGCCGACCTCTTTGTCTGCCGCCTGCGCGACGGGTACGGGGAATGGGTCAACGTGGCCGCCAACACCCAGCACGGCGCAAGCACGCCGATCCTGGTGCGGGCCATGGAGGAGAACATCCCCGGCCACCCGGTGATGCAGGCCGTGGCCAGCAAGCAGTGGAGCTACGTG
>CAZXZF010000118.1:0-7987 GCA_964645095.1 uncultured Desulfocurvus sp.
TGGACCTGTACATTCCCGGCTGCCCGCCGCACCCGCTGACCATCCTCGACGGGCTGCTGCGCCTGCTCGGCCGGGTCGCATGAACGCGGGCCGCCACCGGGAGCGCGCCCGGCAGAGGCGTTTCATGAGGCGCAGGCCGGACTTTTCCTGATGAGCCGAAATTGGTATTAAGCATCCAGGATTGTAAGCGAAACAGCTTCCGGGGGCCACACATGCAGTTGTCAGTCAAGGATGCCGCCACCCTCTTCAGGGTGTCCGAGGATGTGATCTACGGCTGGATCAAGGACGGGGTGATCCCGGCCTACCACATCGACAACCAGTACCGGTTCAACCGGTCCGAGCTGCTGGAATGGGCCACCTCCAGGCAGATGGACATCGCTGCGGACGTCTTTGAGCAGGAGCAGCACCTGAGGCTTGCGCCGTACAGCCTCGCCGACGCGCTTCAGGCCGGGGACGTGCTGTACGGGGTCCAGGGCAACGACAAGACCTCGGTGCTCAAGGGCATTCTGGACATGCTGACCCTGCCGGAGGAGGTGGACCGCGAGTTCCTGTTCCAGGTGCTCCTGGCGCGGGAGGCCCTGGGCTCCACGGGCATCGGCGGGGGCATCGCCATTCCGCACGTGCGCAACCCGGTCATCCTGCACATCACGAAACCAGCGGTGACCATCTGCTTTTTGAAGCAGCCCATAGATTTCCAGGCCATTGACGGGCAGCCGGTGCAGACCCTGTTTCTGCTCATCACCCCGACCATCCGGGCGCATCTGCACCTGCTCTCGCGCCTGGGCCTTGTGCTGCGGGACAAGGAGGTCAAGGCGGTCCTGGGGCGGCAGGCCCCGCGTGCAGAGCTGCTGGCGGTATTGACGCGCGCCGAGGCCGTGCTCGCCGCGCCGTGCGTTGCCTCGGCTGGCGGGCAGGCTGGCGGGCAGGCTGGCGGGCAGGCTGGCGGGCAGGCTGGCGGGCAGGGCGCATGAGCGCCCAAGGGAGCACGCTGCGGCCCGCAAGACCGCGGGAGGGGAGGAACGCATGTCGCTGACCCTGGTCCTCATGGCCCTGGCCCTGGCCGCGGGAAGCGGGCTGCCGGGGCTCTTTCTGCCGCGTTCGTCGCTCCTGGGCCAGCGTTGCGCGGCCGGGCTCATGGCTTTGGCCGGCCTGGCCGGACTGGCCGGGGCGCTGGCCTGCCTGACTGGCCAGGCGTCCGGAGGGGTGCCCGTGGCCGCCTTCCCCTGGCCCGCGGTGGACAGCGGCGTTGTGGGCCTGGACGCCTTGAGCGCATTCTTCCTGGTGCCGGTCTTCCTCGTGGGCGCCCTCGGTTCGCTCTACGGCCTGGGCTACTGGCCGCAGGACCGCCACCAGCGCAACGCCCGCAAGCTCCAGCTCTTCTGGGGGCTTCTGGTCGCGGGCATGTCGCTTCTGGTCATCGCCAGGCATGCCCTGACCTTTCTGCTGGGCTGGGAGTTCATGGCGCTGTCCGGGTTCCTGCTCGTCAGCACCGAGGACAACCGGGAGGAGTCCCGCCGGGCCGGGTTCATCTACCTGTTCGCCACGCACATCGGCACGCTGACGCTGTTCGCCCTGTTCGCCCTGTGGCGCTGGGCCACGGGCTCCTATGCCCTCCTGCCGGTGGCCGCGGGGACCCTCGGCCTGGGCGTGCAGAGCGCCCTGTTCTTCCTGGTCCTGATCAGCTTCGGGCTCAAGGCGGGCATGATGCCGCTGCACTTCTGGCTGCCCGGAGCCCACGCCAATGCGCCCAGCCACGTGTCGGCCATGCTCTCCGGCGTGGTCCTCAAGATGGGCGTCTATGGCCTGGTGCGCTTCCTGTGGCTCCTGCCCGATCCCCCCGAGGTCTGGGGCGGGCTGATCCTTGCCCTGGGAGCCGTGAGCGGCCTTCTGGGGGTTGTCTTCGCCATCGGCCAGCACGACCTGAAGCGGCTTCTGGCCTACCACAGCGTGGAGAACATCGGCATCATCCTCATGGGCCTCGGCCTGGCCGTGCTGGGGCGCTCGACGGGCCATGCGGAGTGGCTGGTCCTGGGGCTGGCCGGCTGCCTGCTGCACGTCTGGAATCACAGCTTCTTCAAGTCGCTGCTGTTCTTCTGCGCCGGGTCGGTGGACCACGCCGCGCACACGCGGCAGTTGGACCAGCTGGGCGGGCTGTCCAAGACCATGCCCTGGACCGCGCGCATGTTCCTGGTCGGCGCGGTGGCCATCTGCGGCCTGCCGCCGCTCAACGGCTTCGTGAGCGAGCTGTTCGTGTACCTGGGCCTGTTCAGGACCGTGGCCGTGGCCGGGGTGGACGCCTCGGCGGCCATGCTTGCCGTGCCGGTCCTGGCCATGATCGGCGCGCTGGCCGTGGCCTGCTTCGTCAAGGTCTACGGCGCGGTGTTCCTGGGCCAGCCCCGCACTCCTGCTGCGGGCAAGGCCCATGAGTCCGCCCTGTCCATGCGCGCGGCCATGGCCGTGCTGGCCCTGCTCTGCGCGTTCATCGGCCTGGCGCCTGTGCTGGTGGTCCCGGTGCTCGACGCGGTGCTCGCGGCCATGGCCCCGGCGTCCGGGGCGGCTGCACCCGGCCTGGGCAGCCTCGTTCCCCTGGAGACCATCAGCGTGCTGGCCGTGGCCCTGGCGGCGGCCATCTTGCTGCTGGGCCTGGCCGCGTGCCGCCGGGCGAGCAAGGCGCCGCAGACCGGCACCTGGGACTGCGGGTATGCGCAGCCCACCAGCCGCATGCAGTACACGGCCTCGTCGCTGGCGCAAATGATTGTCGGGATGTTCGGCTGGGTGCTCCGGCCACACGTGCAGGAGCCGCGCATCGAGGGCCTGTTCCCGCAGCCGACGAAGATGCAGAGCCATGTGGACGAGGTGGTGCTGGACAGGATGCTCGTGCCCTTGGGACGCCGGGTCGAGCACTGGTTCGCCTGGTTCCACCAGTTCCAGCAGGGCTTGACCCAGCACTACGTGCTCTACATCCTGATCGCCGTGGTCCTCATGCTGGGCTCGCTCATCCCGGTTGACGGCTACCTTGCGCGCCTGTTCGCGCGGTGAAGGACGCAGGCAGGGCTGACAGCTGCGGCCTGCTGGCTCCCTCGGCCTGCCGACTCCCTTGGTCTACCGGCCCATTCCGGTCAACTGGAACGCGGACCAGAAGAACGGGTGCGGGTACTTTTTCTTGGTCTCCAGCTGCGCCTGGCGCAGGGCGCTGGCCTTGGGCATCCGCTTCAGGTTGGTGTAGAAGCTGGTCATGAGGAACCTGGTCTCGTCATCGGACACGGGCCACAGGCTGGCCACGATGGAGTTCGACCCGGCGTACAAAAAGCCGCGCGTCAGGCCCACCACGTCGTCGCCGCTGAGCACCTTGCCCATGCCCGTTTCGCAGGCCGAGAGCGTCACCAGGTCGGCGTTGAGGTGCATGCCGTAGAGGTCGCCGGCGGTGAGCTGGCCGTTGTCGTCCCCTTCGGGGCTCAATAACAGACGCGAGGAGAGCGGCTGGTCGGACAAGAACTCGCCGTGGGCCGCCACATGGATGACCTTGAAGAGCTGCCCGGCCTTTTGCAGCGTGCCCTTGGTGGCGCTTTTGCGCATGAGCATGGTGGAATCGGGCCAGACGGCCTTGATGGCGCGGACCTCGGCCTCGGCCCCGGGCAGGTCCATGTCCGGCCTGCCCAGGTCCGGGTTGCCCAAAAGCAGCATGTCCTTGGCCGTGGCGGGCTTGCGCGCGGCCAGATACTGCATCACGCTGGCCGAGGGCAGCTGTTGCAGCGTGACCCTGTCCACCAGGAACTGCTGGCCGTCAGAGAGCGCGCCCCAGGGCAGGTAGTGCAGCGCGCCGTGGCTCACGATGATCAGCCTGGGCCTGGCCAGGGCGTTTGCCGCAGGGGCCATGAGGCGGTCGTACAGCTTGCGCGACAGGGGCTTCCAGGTCTCGGCGCGGACATCGCGCAGGCTGTCGCGGAAGGCCCGCACCTCGGCCTCCAGGCCCTTGGCGTTGAGCTTCATTGCTGTGGTGCTGTCGCGGGTGACGGTGAAGGCGAAGAGCTCGTCGCCCTGGCCGTAGAACTCAAGCAGCGTCTCGTCCGTTCCCAGCCGGGCCTGGATGTCTGCGGCATTGGGCGCTTCCACCGTCACCAGCGAGGCCAGCTCCGGGGCCTTTTGCCGGAGGTCTCCGGTCGCGTCGGTCATGGCGCTGCGCAGTCTTCTGTGCTCTTCGACGCCTGGGCTCAAGATCCTGGAGCGCTGCTCCAGGCTGGCGAGCTGCTGGAGCGTTGCCGCCGTGTTCGCCTGGTTCTGGGGCACGATGTTCTGGCGCTCGGCCAGGAGATCGACCAGGGCGCGCGACTTGGCGCGCTCCACGTACTCGAAGGCCTTGCCATGCTGCCCCTGGCGGACCAGGAGGTCCACGACGGCCGTGTACAGGGCCTGCTTGTCGCCCACGAAGCCGATCTTGGAGGTCTCCGAGGAGATGGACTTGCGTTGCTGCTCCACCACCTCGACGCTTTGCAGATAGAAGCGCAGGGCGGCCTCGCCCTTGCCCTCGGCCTCGGCCAGGCGCCCGCGGTCGTACAGCAGTTGCCAGAGTATCTCGCCATTGGCCCTGGTCCGCTCGTTGGCCAGCAACTCGTCGTAGCTCTTCCTGGCCTCCTCGGTCCGTCCGATGGCGTAGGCGGCCTTGGCCTTCATGAATTTGTTCGGCAGCTCCCGGAACACGAACCAGCCCGTGCTGCCGAAGGCGCTCTCGGCCACGGCTATGGTGAACACGGAAAATACGCTCACGCGCTGCATCACCTCGTACGCCTTGGCGTAGTCGTTGAGCGCCATGTAGATTCTCGCCTCGCCCTCGTCGCGGTCCTGCTGGAGCAGGTTGAACGGGTAGCCGAGGTAGATGGCCTCCAGCTGCGCCACCACGGCCCGCGCACCCGCCGCGTCCCCGGTCAAGGCCTTGGCCAGCCCGTTGAAGCCCAGCAGCTGCACCAGGACGCCGCGGGCGACGTCCCCCTTCTTCTGGTCCAGAAATGCCTGGCTGTAGTCTGCGGCGCCGACGTAGTCGCCCAGATCGATCTTGGCCTTGGTCCGGCCGATGACCACGAATTCGTACAGATCGAAATTGAAGTACGTCTTCTCGCCCATGTTGTAGCGCTCGGTCATTCGGTCCAGGCAGGCCGAGAGCTGGCTGAAGCGCTTGGTCTTGGAATAGGCCTCGCAGAGGTACATGAGGTTCGTGTTGGTCAGGACATTGTTCTCGAACCGGGGCTCGAAGAGCGCGATGTTTTCCTCATAGCGCGCTTTGACGTTGTTCTCGTCCCCCTCCGGGGCGATGGCGTGGTAGATTCCTGCAGCGCAGGCGGAATTCATGACGACAACGGCCAACAGAGCGATCCGCAGCAGAGCCCTTCGCATGGAAGCCCTCCTTCGCATATCGTGCCCGATGGAAAAGGGGCCTTCTTAAGCCCGAAAATCGTTGTCTGGAGGTCCGGGCCACGGCTCCGCACCCGTTCGCCCGGACTCCGGGCAGCGTCTCAGTCCAGCCTCTTGAACACCACCCGCCGGTTCAGCGCCCGGCCCGCCTCGTCGTCGTTCCCGGCCACGGGCTGGGACTTGCCGTAGCCCTTGACCAGGAGCTTGCCGCAATCGGCCTGGGAGCCCCGGCACAGGGCGTCTTTGACCGCCTGGGCGCGCCGCACGGACAGGTCCAGGTTGTAAGCGTCCGCGCCGAGGGAATCCGTGTGCCCGCCGATCTCAAAGGCCAGGCCGCGCAGCTCATCGGAGGAGAAGGCCTCGCCCGCCTCGCGCAACTGGTTGCGGGAGAACTCGTCGGCCAAGTCCGTGGAGTCGTACTTGAAGTGGATGGAGATGGCGATCTCCTTGGGCGCCTGGGCCGCCTGGGCGAGGGCTTTGACCCCGCCCGGACCGCGCAGCCGGACGCCTTGCGGCTGGCTCGGCGCAGGCTGGGCGCCGCCCAGCTTTTCGATGAACTCCTGCTTGCTCACCACACGTTCCTGGGACTGGGCCTGGGCCTGGGCCGCAGGCACCGGAAGCAGCGCGACGGCGAACAGGGCGGCGGCGAGCAGAAAGCGCAGGGAACGGGGGCCAGACGAGCGCATGCTGCCTCCTACCTGTGGTTGATGGTCACGGCGTGCACGAAGCTGTTGCTGAAGGTGAACTCCTGCACCTGGGCCGAAGCCTCTCCGCCGCTGGCCGCGACTTTGCCCGCCGCCGCCTTGACCCCGGCCGGTCCGCGCAGGGTCAACCCGGCGCGCATGATGCCGTCCACGGTGCCGCCGTCCAGATCCTCCAGGTTCGGCACGGGCTCCTGGGAGGCCAGGAAGTAGAACTCCTCCTTGCCCGTGGTCTGGTCCAGGTAGAACACCTCGCCCTCGTTGGGCAGCGTGATTCTCGTCCTGCCCTGGATGGGATTGCCGCCGGTGTGGTACCTGCTGTTGGGGAACAGCCGGAACACCGTGCCCGACGAGTCCACCTGGAAGAGGTAGAGATGGCAGTCCTTGCTGGTCTTGGCGTGGAAGAAGTAGGCGTCGCCGGACTTCAGGGTGTCGCCGGTCTTCACGGGCGTGGGCGGCTTCTTGCCGTTCTCGCGGAGCATGGCGAATTCCACCTGGATGGCGCTGGAGCGGGGCAGGGGAGACGGCTTGGCCTTGGGCTCGGCAGGTTGGGGCACGGCCTTGGGCTCCTCCGCGGGCGCATCGGGAACCGCAGCGCCCGCAAAGGCGAAGTCGCCCTGGATGGAGGTCGTTTCCCAGGGCAACTGCTGGCTGCGCGTTTCTTCGACGACGCCGCTGCGGACGCGCTTGAACATCTGCTCCACCTGAAGATCCGGGGTGCGCAGGTGTTGGAGCAGGTGCTTGGTGTACACCCCGTTTTCCCCGGCCCCGTCCGAGGCCACGGAGCCCGGCGAGGTGGCGAAGGCGATGAGCGAGCCCTTGGGGGCCTGCATGGCGGCCAGCCCGCCCTTGCCGCCCCCTGCGGAGCGGAATTTCCTGGCAAAGGGGTTGTTGCGGCAGGCGTCGAGGATGACGATGTTCAGGTCGCTGCCTGATTGCTCCATGCGCTCGAGCACCAGCCCGGCGTCAACGGCCCTGGACTCCAGGTCGGCCTCGGAGTTGATGCCGGAGCTGACCGGGATGAGGTAGTTGCGGCCAGCGGACTGGACGCCGTGGCCCGCATAATAGAACAGCCCGACGCTGCCCTTGGTGAGCTGCCGCCCCAGGGTGTTCGCGGCGTCCAGCATCATGGCCTGGCTGGCGTTCTCCAGGTGGATGACCTCAAAACCAAGGGCCTTGAGGGTCGCGGCCATGGCGCGGGCGTCGTTGGCGGGATTTTTGAGGGGAACGGTCTCGTGGATGCTGTTGCCGATGACGAGCGCCACACGGCGCTGGGCCAGTGCGGGCTGGGCTGCGAGCAGGATCAGGCAGGCAAGGAGCACGAGGGGGACTATCCGGCGCATGGGCATCTCCTCCGATTGGTGCCTTGATGATACATTGTCTCGGGAGATATTCAAGCGTCAACTGGCGTGCTGCAAATGCGGCAGGCTTTGCCGTTAGCTTGGTGCCGACTTCGTCCTGTTGGACTGACGGGGGGCGCCGCTGGCCTTGATGCGGGGGAATGGCCTGGCCTGTTTCCTACCCGCACTCAAACGAAAGAGCCAGCGAGTTGCCCTGCTGGCTCCACGAATACAACTTCACAGAGACCACATGGCGTTACAAGGAACTACACCCGTGAGCCGAAACGGCACAGGGAACAACGTCTGTAGACTTCACAGCTAGACCCCGCACACAGGCTTCCTCACGGTTGCTGGTGCCGAGGGTGGCGGTCAGTTCCTTCTTGGGCTGATAGTGCGTCAGCAGGTCCACAGGCACCTTGATGCGCAGCCTGTAGTTCGCGCTGTTGTCCCGGCGCGTGAGGCCAGGGCATTTGATGGGCATTGTCTTCATGCCTCCCAGTGTACCAGCGAAGTGTACCAGTTGGAAGGCGAGAAGCTGTT
>CAZXZF010000119.1:0-7865 GCA_964645095.1 uncultured Desulfocurvus sp.
CACCGGCACCCGGGCCGACTTCGGCAAGCTCAAGCCGCTCATGCGCGCGGTGGAGTCCTGCCCGGATTTCGAGTGCCACATCTTCGTCACCGGCATGCACCTGCTCTCCCAGTTCGGCTACACCTACCGCCAGGTGGAGCGCGAGGGTTTCCAGAACGTGTTCACGGCCCAGAACCAGGTGGGCGGCGAGTCCATGGACCTGATCCTGGCCAACACGGTGAGCGCGCTCTCGCGCCACGTCACCGTGGATCCGCCGGACATGATCGTGGTCCACGGCGACCGCCTGGAGACCCTGGCCGGGGCCATCGTGGGCGCCTTCCGCAACATCCTGGTGGCGCACATCGAGGGCGGCGAGCGCAGCGGCACCATCGACGAGATGATCCGCCACAGCGTGACCAAGCTTTCGCACCTGCACTTCGTGGCCAACGAGGACGCGGCGCGCAGGCTGCTGCAGCTGGGCGAGCACCCGGACTCGGTGTTCACCATCGGCTCCCCGGACATCGACATCATGCTCTCGCCCGACCTGCCGGACCTGGACGCGGTGCGCGCGCGCTACGACATCGGCTTTGACGAGTACGCCGTGGCCCTGTACCACCCGGTGACCACCGAGCCGGACAAGCAGGCCCGCCGGGCGCGCGACTTCACGGCCGCGCTCATCGAGTCCGGGTACAACTACGTGGTCATCTCGCCCAACAACGACGCGGGCAGTGAACATATCTTGAAGGCCTACGAGGCGCTCGAGGGCCACCCGCGCATCCGGCGCTTCCCATCCATGCGCTTCGAGTACTTCCTGCGCCTGATGCAGGCCGCGCGCTTCATCATCGGCAACTCCAGCGCGGGCGTGCGCGAGGCCCCCATCTACGGGGTGCGCACCATCAACGTGGGCAGCCGCCAGAAGGACCGCTTCCAGCACCCGTCCATCGTCAACGTGCCGGGCAGGAAGGAGCCCCTGCTGGCGGCCATGCGCCAGGCCTGGAGCCTGGAGGAGTGCCCGCCCTGCTTCTACTTCGGCCGGGGCGACAGCGTGGGCAAGTTCATGGCCCACCTGGCCGAATCCACCCTCTGGAACCGCTCGCGCCAGAAGCACTTCCAGGACCTGGCCCCGGACTGAGGCTTTCCCCCGGCCCCTGCGCCGGATTTCCCCACGGGCTTCCCCCCCCCGGATTCACGCCGGGCGGATTCACGCGCCGGGCGGATTCACGCGCCGGGCGGACTCACGCGCCAGGCGGGTTCACGCGCCGGGCGTGCAAAACCGCAGCGGGCCAGCCGGACTCTGTCTGACTGGCCCGCTGGGCGTTGGCGCGTCTGGTGTCGCTGCGCGCTGGCCTGAACGCTGGTGCCGTGTGCTGGGCGCTGATTGCTGGGACGATGATGGCTGGGACGCTGATTGCTGGGGCGGTGATTGGGGCAGTGCGCTTGGATCTTGACCGCTGGGGGGGGGAGCGCAGACGACCCGGCTCAGCCGGTCAGGCCCTGTGCCAGGCGTCGGGCCAGCCTTCTGGCCGAATACTGCAGCCGCCGCAGGGGCTTGAGGGAGCGCACCAGCTCCGGGGTCACATGGGCGTCGTAGAGCCTGCGCAGGTCGGCTTGGCCGCCCTGAATTCCGGTCTGAATCCCGGCCCCCCGGCCCGCCAGGATGCCCTGCAGGGCGGCCACGGTCAGGGCGTACGCGTCGCGTGACGGCCCTTGAACGGGGTCCAGGCGCACGGCGGCCCGGGCCGAGGCGTAGTCCGCCGGGGTGAAGACCGGCAGGGGCCGGGCCAGCAGCGCGGGCAGCTCCTCCGGGCCGGAGACAGGAACCGAGCAGCGGCGCACCATGCTGGCCTGGGCCGCAAAGAGCCCGGTGGTGACGGTGGCGGGCAGGATCAGCGAGGGCTTGTCCCAGAAGGGCAGCTCCAGGCTCATGGCCGAGCCGCGCAGGATGGCCGCGTCGCAGAAACGGTAGGCCCAGGTGGTGTCGGCCTCGTCCACGGCGGTGACGCCCCAGAGCGCGTCCGAGGACTGGGCCAGGCCCCAGGGGTGCGCCGCGCCGTGCTTCTTGAAGGCGTACTCCCAGGGGTGCAGCTTCACCGCCAGGTTGTGCCCGGCGTCCTTGACCGCCCGCGCCACCTGGGCGTAGCTCTCGTCGCGCACGTCCGGGGCGCTGGGCAGCCACAGGCACAGCGGGCGCGCCGGGTCAAAGCCGTACTTGGCGAAGAACGCCCCGCGCGAGGCGTAGCCGCCGTGCAATTGGTTCAGCGTGGGCTCGAAAAAGATGTTCCCGGTGAAGGCCAGGCTTGCGGCCTCGAAGAAGCGCGGCGACTCCGGCGTGCGGTTGAACTCCAGCTCGAAGAACAGGGTCAGCGGGTGCTGCACCAGCAGGTGCTCGGCCCCGTGGCAGGTGAAGTCGCCCAGCAGGGTGGCCATCTGCGCGGTGGCCGCGCCGCGCGCGCGCGCGCCTCTGATGAGGCCGGGCAGGTCCGGGTCGTGGTGCGCGTCGGTGACGAGCAGGCGCGCGCTGGAAGCCCCGGCCCGGCGCAGCAGCTCCTGGCGCGGCAAAAGAAACACCCCGCGCCGTTCCAGGTCGGCCAGGGCGTCCGGCGGGATGTCGGTTCCGGCCCCGGCCCCGGATTTCAGGCCGCGCGGCGGGCTGGCGGAAAAGTAGAGCTCGCAGCCGATTCCGGCCTCGGCCAGGGCCTCGTGCAGGCGGATGAGCTTGTGGAAGGCCCCGCCGTGGACGCTCAGCCAGGCGATGCAGATCTCGGGCGCGGTGGTCAAGGCAATCCCCTGCGTTTTTGCGGGCTGCGTTTTTGCGAGCTGCGGGTGCGTGCTGCCGCAACGCGAAAGCATAGGGTGTGGCTCGGCGGGATGTCAATGCGCCGCGCGCCCGGCAAGGACCGGCTGGCCGGGCGGTCGAAGGCCGGTCGGACTTGGGGCCAAGGGGGCTGCCGGTCGGGCTGCCGGTCGGGCTGCCGGGCGGATTGTCGAACGGGCGGGCGGCCAGGCGTTCGCCGGGGCAGAGGGCTGCCAAGGGCCCGGGCTACTTGAGAGCGCTTGCGGTCTTGACGCTGCCTGGCAGCCCCTTGCCGAGGATGCCGGGCAGCCGCCCGGCGATGATCCCGGCCACCAGGCGCGCGCCCGCTGGCGTCAGGTGCACGGTGTCGTACATCATGTCCTTGTCCTTGGGCACCAGCCGGTCCAGGTCGATGAGGGCCACCTTCTGCTCCGCCGCCACCTGGCGCAGGGTGTCCTGCATGGCCATGTAGGCCGCGCGATAGGCGGCGTAATCAGTGCCGTACTGGCTCCAGATGTTGTTCATGCTCGCGAGCAGGTTCTCCTCGGGATGCTCGGAGAAGCGGTTGAACTGGGTCATGAGCACCGGTGTGATGCCGTGCTGGCGGCAGACGAACACGAACAGCTCCAGGTTCTTGCGGTACTTGGCCGCCAGCGTGGCCGGGTCAAAGGGCTTCTTCTGGGTGCGCTGCCCGGCGAATTCATCCGCGTAGGGGTTGACGTTCTGGCTCGTGCGGCCGGTGATGTGCCGCAGGATGAAGGTCTTGAGCGGGTTGTATTCCTTGTCGAAGACGATGCCCCGGCTGATGTGCGTGACCCAGTAGTCGCCGAGGTACAAAAGCGAGTTCAGGTCGTTGACGCACTCCATGAGCACCACGGCCTGGGGCTTTCTTTGCAGCACCTTGCCCTGGAGGACGAGGGTGCAGTGCAGGGTGTGGTTGCCGGCATTGCCGCCGTTCAGGCTGTTGACCTTGAGGCCGAGGGTCTTCTCCAGCTCCCGCCCCACCAGGTAGGGAAAGCGCTCCTCCTCCTGCATGTACATGCACTCCGTGGTGGAGCCGCCCAGGAAGATCACGCTCAGGTCCGGCTTCTCGTGCACCTGCGAGGGCATGACGTAGCCGTCGGCATCGATGCGGAAGGGGTAGGCGCGCTTTTCCAGGCCGTCGGCCAGGGCCACCAGGGCGTCCGCCGGGGTATGGGGGATGTCTGACGCTGGGCGGGGCTCGCGCAGGACGATGTAGCGCTCCACGCCGCGCCTGGCCTCGTCGCGCACGGCCTTGACCACGAAGAATGCGCCGACGCAGAGGGCCAGGGTGAGGACTCCCCAGAGCACGGCCAGGACCGTGCGCGGGGCCTTGTCGAAACGGTTCTCGCGGCGTTCGGTCACGCGTCTGCTCCTTGCGGAAGAAAGCGGGCAAGGCCGGGCCTGCGCGCTTAAGTTTGGCTCCATGGTCTGGGTGGGTGCATAGTCTGGCGGGCAAGGCCGTGTCAATGCGCGGGGCTGTGCCGGGGCCCAGCCAAGCCTCCCCGTCCGCCCACGCCGCCCCGGCCCAGGCCCTCTGGGGGGTCCGGGGGCCTCAGGCCCCCGGCGGGGTCCAGGGGGGGCGCCCCTGGCATGCATGCCCTTTGCCCGCCGGAGGCTGTCCCTGGTTCCCCGGCCGGGCCGGGCAGCGGGTCGGCAGGCCTTGACTTCAGAAGGGGCATTGCGGATACTCCGCCGACTTTTGCCCGGTGCGCCAAGCGGTTGCAGGCCTTGCCCCGCACAGGCGCGGTCCAGGCGGCGTTCCCGTGTTTGTAATGCATGTGCGCCAAGGGGCGCTGTAACGGGCCAGGTCTGTGCCACAAGACGGCGCCTGCGAGGGGTTGGAGTGAAGTTGTTCCGAAACGCCGTGGCCACCCTGTCCGAACTGTCGGGACTTTTGCCCGTGCTTGCCGCCTATGCGCTGCTTGTGCATCTGCACCCGCAGCTGGGCCTGGCCCCGCTGCTTTACATGGCCTATGCCGCGGCCTTCATCCTCCTGCCCGCGTACGCCTGTGGCCGGCTCCTGCTGCCAATGGACCTGGGTGTCGCCGAGCGCGTCTGCCTGGGCTTTCCCATCAGCCAGGCGCTGCTCTTCCTGCTGGCCTGGGGAGGCTCAAGGCTGGGGCTTTCCTGGTGGGGGGCGCTTGGCCTGCCGGTGCTTGGCCTGTACGCCCTGTGGGACCTGGTGGTGGTGCGCGGCCAGGCGCGGCGCAGCGAGCCGTTCTTCCTGAGCGCCACTGCGGCCTTCACCACGGTCTCCCTGGCGCTGTGCTTCTGGCTGTCCTTCCGGTACGCCATGCCGGGGGAGGGGGCGTCAGTTCTCAGCTATGGCGACGACGCCTTCATGGCCATGGGCACTTTTTCTGCCGTGAAGGGCATGCTCTCCGGGCTGCCCTTCATGGATGCCCTCTTCGGCGACATCCCCTTCACGTACCACCTCATGATGCTGGCGAACAACGGCGTGGCGCACCTGGCGACGGGTATTCACCCCCTTCTGCTGCAGCTGTACATCTACCCGGTCCTGCACTGGTTCATGCTCGCAGGAGCCGTGGTGGCCGGGGCCAGGCGCTTCGCCGGGTTTGACCGCAAGCAGACCGTGCTGGCCGCTTGCCTCTTGTTTTACACGTCGGGAACGATTTTCGAGGCCCATCCCTGGGCGCAGATGTTCGGGAATTTTCACACGTATTTCTATAGCCTGACAGGCAGCGTGCTCATTGGGCTGCTGCTTTTTGGCATCCTCTCGGAGCGCATGGCCGGTTTCCCGGGCATCTACATCGGCCTCCTGTTTTTTGGCGTGTGCAGCGCCAAGGGCGTGCCGCTGTTGCTCGTGCCCCTCTCGCTCCTGCCGGTGCTGGTCTACCGGCTGTGCCAACGCAAGCTGGGCGTGGTCGACCTGAAGTTCTCCGCAATCGTTGTGTCTACGGCGTTGGTGCTGCGAGTGATAGAATATGGTTCGCTCGGGCAGGTGATGTTTAAGAAATTCAACATCTTGAACAGCTCCATCGCAGCCTTTGCCAATGTCATGGAGGTTGCTCCTTTTGTCCTGCTTCTGCTTGTTATCGCTATGCAGAATCGTCTTGCAGCGTATATAGTGTTAAAGAACATCCAGTATATCATATTTGTCACGACAATGTTTGTCACAAGTATCGTCATGACGCGAGTAATTGATTTTGCTGGCGGCTTTCAGTATTTTTTCTGGTACTTTAGGGTGTTCTTTTTCGTCCTCGTCGCCTATTGTTTCGGCTATGCACTTGAAAAGCCAAAGCGCATGATAACGGCAATGACGTTGTCCACGGTAATCATTTCAGTGTCAATATTCGCATATTATCAGTACAATGCTGTGCAAGATGAACACTCGACACAATACAATTTTACATTGAACGATAAGGAGTGGGACGGCTTACTGTGGGCATATAACAACCTTGACCACCGCTCTCGCTTTGTATCTAACGGAGCATATGGCTATGATGACAGGAATGGCAGTGCCACCCGTTCCGTTTTCGGCCCTCTCGATTACCTTGCCGTGTCCGGGTTGTATGGCTACGCATGGCTGTATGGTTGGAGACCAGACGACGTTTGCAAGATAGCGGACTCCAGGCTTGCGGTGGTGAACGCCTTCTGGAAGGCCACGTCACCCGACGAGCAGCAGCGCCTGCTGGCCGCCATCCCGGTGGACTATCTTTTTGTGCGCAAGCGCGAGGACCGGGGGCTGGACTACACCGGCCTGGCCGGGGTGCGTCGCATTTACACGAACGAGGATTTTGACATCTACGCATTGCGGGGCGCGGCCCCGCAGAACGGGCGCAGCGCAGACCGCGCTTTATAAAGGTGCAGCATATGGATACGCAAGACAGGCTGGCCCGGGCCCTGGGCCTGGAGTACAACGTCATCGTGCACAAATCGGGCGGCAGGTACCTGTTCTTCATCCGCGAACTTGGCCTGCGCCATGCCGACGCGTCCTTGGAGCGCGGCTATGCCGAACTGCAGGCCATGAAGGACGAGTGGCTGCGCGGCCTGGCGGCCGAGGGCCTGTGGGACTGGATCGTGGAGCCGGGCGAGCGCGCCGCTGCAACAACGGAGGCCGCCCCTGGGCCGCTGCGCAAGCTGCTGCCGTTCTTCATCAAGCTTGGCTGCGTCAGCTTCGTGCTGCTTGTGCTCGTGGCCTTTGTCTCCAGAGGCCTGCGCGAGGTCGGTTACGGCTTGGAGAAGAAAATCGACAGCCTCGTGACCATGCCTCCCGAGCAGGTTGAGCAGCACCGGGCCAAGGCGCACCTCGTGGCCGGGAACCTGCGGCCCATCATGCTCGAAATTCTGGGCGCGTTCCAGGCCGCACCCCAGGCGTCAGGCCAGGCTCCCGGCCAGGCCAACGCCACCGTTCCAAGCGCACCGGCCACTCCGGTTGCCCTGGCGAGCCCAGGCAAACCCTAGGGCCCCGGCCCGGGCAGCGCAGCGCAGAACCGCCCACCCAAGGCTTGTCCAGGGGTGGGCGGTTTCGTTTGCGTCGTGCCGGAGCCGGTTTCGCCAGCCTACAGCTTCACGCCCCAGATGTCGCGCGCGTACTCGCCGATGGCGCGGTCCGAGGAGAAGTAGCCCATGCCTGCGGTGTTCAGGATGGACTTCCGGATCCACTGGTCGCGGTCCAGGTAGAGCTCGGCCACCTGTTTCTGGGTGTCCACGTACGAGCGGAAGTCGGACAAGAGCATCCAGCGGTCGCCGTCCTTGAGCAGGGCGTCGGCGATGGGCCGGAACAGGTCGGGCTGGAGCGGCGAGAAGTGCCCGGAGGCCATGAGGTCGATGGCCTGGTGCAGGGTCTCGTCCTGCTGGTAGTACTCCCAGGGGTTGTAGCCGCGCGCCTTGAGCGCGTTGACCTCCGGGCTGGTCAGGCCGAAGAGGAAGAAGTTCTCGGGCCCGATGCGTTCGCGCATCTCCACGTTGGCCCCGTCCAGCGTGCCGATGGTCAGCGCGCCGTTCAAGGCGAACTTCATGTTCCCGGTGCCCGAGGCCTCGGTTCCGGCGAGCGAGATCTGCTCGGAGAGGTCGGTGCCGGGGATGATCTTCTCGGCGTTGGACA
>CAZXZF010000120.1:0-1115 GCA_964645095.1 uncultured Desulfocurvus sp.
CGACCCCTGCATCGCCTGCGGCGTGCACGTGCTCGACGCCAAGACCGGCCAGACCAGCAGCTTCAAGGTGCTGTAAGCCTTAAGAACCCCTGAGAGGACGGGAATCCGGGCGACCGGGTTCCCGTCCCTTTTTCACTTTTTGGAGCAATGAGGCCGCATGACTGATTCTCAACAACGCATCCTGGTCCTTGGCGTGGGCAACATCCTCTTCACCGACGAGGGCATCGGCGTGGCTGCGGCGGACGAGATCGAGCGCCTGTACGACCTGTCCGACAACGTCACCGTCATGGACGGCGGCACCCTGGGCACCCGGCTCATGGACCCCATCATGAACTGCGATCTGCTCATCGTCATCGACGCCGTGCTGGGCGACGGCCCGGCCGGGAGCATCTACCGGCTCACCGGGGAGGACCTGCGCAAGAGCCTCGCCTTCAAGGATTCCATGCACCAGACGGACCTTGTGGATACGCTCATCATGTGCGAGATTGTGGGCAACAGGCCCGAGGCCGTCATCGTCGGCATGGAGCCGTTCGACTACCACACCATGCATGTGGGCATCTCGGAGGTGGCGCAGCAGCGCCAGGCGGCGCTCATGGGCTTCGTGCTGGAGGAGATCGTCAAGGCCGGGGGCTCCTGCAGTCTCAAGGCCAATCCCGGGCCGATCACACAGGAGAGAGAACCATGTGCCTAGCCGTTCCCGCTGAGATCATCGAAATTTCCGACGACGTGGCCACCTGCCGCGTGGGCGAGGGCGAGACAACGGTCCACGCCTCGCTCATGATCCTGGACGAGGAGGTCGCACTCGGCGATTTCCTCATCATCCATGCAGGCTTCGCCATCCGCAAGCTGCACCCCGAGGAGGCGCGCGAGACCTTGAAGATTCTGCGCGATGTCATCGCCGCCGCCGAAGGGGCGGGCATCATCCAGGACCGCGTGGTCTAGGGCCTCGCCCAGCGAAGCTGCCCAAAAAAGGGGCCATGCCGCAGGTGTTCGGCATGGCCCCTTTGGCGTTTTGGGTTCGTGGCCGTCTCAACGTGCCGCCGTCAGCGCGGCCGGACGTAGCCTGCCTTGGCGCCCCGGCGTCCGGGCGTAGGGCTCACTCGGCCTGCGCCACG
>CAZXZF010000120.1:1125-7857 GCA_964645095.1 uncultured Desulfocurvus sp.
CGTCAGCGCGGCCAGGGTCAGCGCGGCCAGGGTCAGCGTGGCCAGGGTCAGCGTGGTCGGACGTAGGCCGCCTTGGCGACCCGGCGCGCCAGGGCCAGCAGGCCAAGCCCCAAGGCCAGGCCCAGGTGCGTCCAGTCGATGAGCATGGTCGGCTCGGGCGCGAAGGAGACATCGGGCAGGTTTTTCAGCATGCGCAAAGCCCCGGTTGCGATGAGCCCGGCCAGCAGCCCGGTGCGGACGAGGCCGAAGGTCGTCAGGGCGTAGTCCCGCCGCCACTGGAGCACCCAGCGGGTGGCCAGGTAGCTGGCCAGGGTCAGGAGCAGGGCGGCCCCGAGGTAGTGCAGCTTGTGCGTGAGCCAGAAATCGCCCAGCCAGGCCAGGCCGGGCACGGCTGTGATGCGGTAGCGGCTGGCGATGGGCATCTGCATGGTGCCGGTGACGGCCAGCAGGGCCACAGTCAGCACATAGGCCCAGGCCATGCGGCGCGAGACGGGCAGGCTCATGGCCGCTCCTCCTTGCTGTCCGCAGGTTTGTCGGGATCCGGCAGGCCCGGAGGCCTGGCGTTCTTGTTCTCGCTGCCCCTGTTTTCGCCGTCCTTATCGCCGCCGTCCCTATCGCCGTCGACCAGGCGCGAGCCCAGGCGCAGGGCTCCGGCCACGATGCCGGCCACGGGCGCGAAGAGCGCGGCGTAGGCCATGCGGGTCTCGTCGGCCATCTTGTCCGGGGCCTTGGCCAGGTCCGGCTTGCCCGGCCCGGTGGTCACGGCGGCGTCCAGGATGTCGAAGGGCACGGGCGAGACGTAGAGCGAGTTGGTGCCGCCGTTCTCGGTCTCGCCGTAGATGTAGCCGCCCATGTTGCGGGCCAGGGCGTGGGCCTTGGCCACGATCTCCGGGCGCGGGCCGATCTCCTGCACGCCAAAGGGGCAGGCCTCGACGCAGGCCGGTTTCTGGCCCTTGGCCAGGCGGTCGAAGCAGCGGTCGCACTTGAACATGACGCCGTTGCCCGCGTACCTGGGCAGGAGCTTCAGGTACAGGCCGACGCCGGTCTGGCGCATGGGGATGGCCCACGGGCACACGGTCTTGCACTTGGCCCCGCCCAGGCAGATCCGGTCGTCGATGCGCACCGCGCCGTTCTTTTCCCGCGCGGCCGCGCCCCAGGGGCAGAGGTTGGCGCAGGGCGGGTTCTGGCAGTGCATGCAGCGCCGGGGGATGTGGATTTCGAAGCGCTGGCCCTGGAACTGGCCGCGCGCGGACTGGATGTAGAGCCAGTTGTACGGCGTGAGGCGGTCGCTGACCTGGCGCCTGGTGGACCAGTCCTCGGCCTTCACGGTCGCCGGGTACATGGCCGGGAAGGGCCGCGTGGGCTCGGGGAACTTGTGGGCGTTGGCCTCGCGGCAGGCCGAAACGCAGGCCCCGCAGCCCACGCATTTGCTTAAGTCGTGCAGGGTCACCAGCTCCTCGTCCACAGGGGACTTGGCCGCCAGGGAGGCCTGCGGCAGCATGAGGCCCAGGCCGCCGAGGCCGAGGGTGGCCAGAAAGCGTCTGCGCGAGAGGTCGGGCGTGGACAATGCTTTGTTCTTCACAGGTGCTCCGGTTCAGTGGGTCGCGTGGCGCTCCCCAATGATAAGTCCGTATTCGGCGGACGCAACCCCTGGGGGGTATGTCGCTGCGGCGGGGCTGTGTCTGGCACCATCGCGACATATTTGTCAATAGCCCCGGAGGGGTGCGCTGGACAATCGCCACGAATACAGGTACGCAGCCCATTGAGTTTTCGGGTTTGACCCGGAAGGGGGGCGCGAAGAATCGTCGGCGCCCTGCCAGAGCATACTGAAGCGAGTGTACAGACAATGACCAAGACTGCGCAACTGATCATCGACGGAAAGACCTTTGAGCTGCCCATCGTCGAGGGCACCCTGGGCGACCGGGCCCTGGACATCACCCGGCTCAGGGCCGACACCGGGCTCATCACCTATGACCCCGGCTACGTGAACACCGGCCCGTGCAAGAGCGCCATCACCTTCGTGGACGGCGAGAAGGGCATCCTGCGCTATCGCGGCTACCCCATCGAACAGATCGCCGAGCGCGGCGCCTTCACGGAAACGGCCTGGCTGCTCATCTTCGGCCAGCTGCCCAGCCGCGAGCAGCTCTCGCGCTTCTCGGCCGGGCTGTGCGCCGAGGAGCTTTTGCACGAGGACATGCGGCACCATTTCGAGGGCTTTCCGCCCAACGGGCACCCCATGGCCATGCTCTCGGCGGTCATCAATTCCCTGGGCTGCTACCACCCGGATCTGCTGGAGATCGAGAGCCGGGGAGAATTCTATCTGGCGGCCTCGAAGATCATCAGCAAGGTGCGCACCATCGCCGCCTTCAGCTACCGCAAGAGCTGCGGCCTGCCGTTCATGTACCCCAACCCGGACCTGAGCTACTGCCGCAACTTCCTGCACATGATGTACTCCATCCCGAACAAGCACCACGATCCCTCGCCCGAGGCCGTGCGCGCCCTGAGCCTGTTCCTGACCCTGCACGCGGACCACGAGCAGAACTGCTCCTGTTCGACCGTGCGCATGGTCGGCTCCACCCAGGCCAATCTCTTCGCCTCGGTTTCCGCGGGCATCTGCGCGCTCTGGGGGCGGCTGCACGGCGGCGCCAATGCGGGCGTGGTCGAAATGCTCGAACACATCCGCGACGGCGACAACACCCCGCGCGAGGTGCTGGAGATGGTCAAGCAGAAGAAGTTCCGGCTCATGGGCTTCGGCCACCGCATCTACAAGAACTTCGACCCGCGCGCCAAGATCCTGAAGAACGCGGCCCACGACCTGCTGCTCAAGCTGGGCAAGCTGGATGCGCTCATGGACATCGCCATGGAGCTGGAGCAGCTGGCCCTGGTTGATCCGTACTTTGTGGAGCGCAAGCTGTACCCCAACGTGGACTTCTATTCGGGCATCATCCTGCGCGCGCTGAACATCCCGGTGCAGATGTTCCCGGTGATGTTCGCCATCGGGCGCATGCCCGGCTGGATCGCCCACTGGTACGAGGAACACCTGGAGACGACCAAGATCCACCGGCCCCGGCAGGTGTACACGGGGCAGGTCCTGCGCGACTATGTGCCCATTGACGAGAGGTAGGGGGAGAGGTCGGCGAGAGGTCGGGGGCGGCGCTGGCGCGCGGCCGCGCAACAGGAAATTTTGCCCTCCCGGCAAAAAGTTCTTGCCAAGCACCCCCGATGCGGCTAATTGCTTCCTTCGCAACGCCGAAGTGGTGGAATTGGTAGACACGCTAGGTTCAGGGTCTAGTGGTCGCAAGGCCATGGGAGTTCGAGTCTCCCCTTCGGCACCAAAAGTACAGGGCCGCAATCCGAAAGGATTGCGGCCTTTTCCGTGGGGAAAATTCAGCAGTCACGAATGGGAGCTGATGGCGCCCGGATGTTTTGTCGAAATTTTGGGGAGGAGGGCTTTACGAGCCGGGACAGCCAAGGTAGTGTGTATAGGCCTAAACCCACTGGAGGTCCCGTCATGAAACGTGCCGCTCTCCCTGTCCTGTTCTCTGGGTTCCTCGCCGCGCTCCTGCTCTGCGCCTGCGCGCCAGCGCCGGAGCCCTGCGCCGACAAGCTCGGCTGCGTGGACATCGGGCCGGATGAGCCGCTGAAGATTGGCGTGGTCCAGGCCCTCACCGGCAAGGTGGCCACCCTGGGCCAGGAGCAGGTCCGGGGCCTGGAGCTGGCTCTGGCCCGGCGCGGCGGCAAGATCCTGGGCCACACGGTGCAGCTCCTGACCGAGGACACCGGCTGCAACCCCGAGGGCGGCGCCAACGCGGCCCTGAAGGTCGTGGCCGACCCCAAGCTCGTGGCCATCTTCGGCACCACCTGCTCCGGCGACGCCGCCACGGCCGCCGAGGTCATGAGCAAGGCCGGGCTGTCCATGATCTCCGGCAACAACTCCGCCCCGTTCCTCACGGCCATCGGCGGCAAGCGCGCGCCCAAATGGCAGGCCGGCTACCTGCGCACCGCGCCCAACGAGGAGTCCTCCGGCCCGGCCGCCGCGCGCTTCGCCTATGAGCAGCTCGGCATCCGCAAGGCCGCCACCATCAACGACGGCGACATCTACACCCGGGGCCTCACCGACGGCTTCCGCCAGGAGTTCGAGAAGCTTGGCGGCAAGATCGTGCTGGACGCCACGGTGAACAAGAACGACACGAACATGGAGCCCGTGCTGACCACCGTGGTCAACTCCAGGGCCGGGCTGGTGTTCTTCCCGCTGTTCCAGCCCGAGGGCAACCATGTGCTGCTCCAGGCCAGGAAGATGCCCGCCCTGGCCAAGACCGTGCTCATGAGCGACGGCTCGCTCATCGAGGACAGCTTCATCCAGGACGTCAAGGCGGCGGCCATCGGCATGTACTTCGTGGGGCCAACCCCGCCGAAGCTGTCGCCCGGGCTGGAGAAGCTGGCCGCCGAGTACAAGACCCGCTACTCCATGCCCGCGCCGACCATCTACTACATCAGCGCCTTTGACGCCGCCAATATCCTGTTCGCGGCCATTGAGAAGGCGGCGGTGAAGGGCACGGACGGACGCCTGCGCATCGGCCGCCAGGCCCTGCGCGACGCCCTGTACGCCACGGCAGACCACGCCGGGCTGTCCGGGCGGCTGACCTGCAACGAGTTCGGCGATTGCGCCGCCCAGAGCTTCAATGTCCTCCGGCTGACGGACCCCGCGGGCGGGGTGGAGGGGCTCAAGGGCAACGTGGCCTTCACCTACGCGCCGGGACGATGAGCCGTCTGGACGCCATCCCGCGCCTCTGGCGCAGCCTGAGCATCAGCGTCAAGTTCGGCTGCGCGTTCTCCCTGCTGCTCGCCTTGCTGGCGCTGGAGGCCCTGGTGGGCTATGGCGCGCTCAGCGTGGTCCTGGAGTCCGAGGCCGAGATCCTGACCAGCGTGGAGATCCGCCAGCGGGTCTTTGAGATGGACGGCGAGCTGGAGAAGGCGCGGCGCCTGCACCGCGACTTCTTCCTCAAGTATCCTGAGATCGGCTTTGCCAAGGCGCATGCGCAGTACTTCCTGCCCACCAAGGCGGTCATCGCCCGGGTGGTGGCCTTAAGCGACGACCTGCGCCAGCTCGTGGCGGCCTCGAACGTCAGCGTGAGCCTGCGCGAACGCAACAAGGACATCACCCTGTACCTGTCCTCGGCCCAGCGCTTCGGGGAGATCTTCGCGGAGATCGTGGACCAGGTGACCGTCCTGGCCGCGCCGGACAACGGCCTCCTGGCCCAACAGGAGCAGTTGGGCGATGGCCTGGCAAGCACGCTGCGGGGCACCACGGAGGCCTACCTGCTGTTCCTGGAGATGGACCGCAGCGCCCACACCTACCTCATCACCCGGCAGCGCCCGCACATGCAGACGGCCCTGAACGCGGGCTTCAAGCTGGAGCGGGCCCTGGACGTTGCGCCGGGGCTTTCCCCTGCGCGCCGGGAAGAGGCCCGCAGGCTGCTGCGCGACTATCTCATCGTGGCCGGGCGCATCCCGGATCTTGACGTGAAGATCCGCGGCCTGTTCAATGACTTCACCCTGCAATCCCAGGCCGTGGACCCCATCTCCCGCGACCTCAAGGCCCTGGCCGCCATTGAGGTGGACCGGGCCAGGGGGCGCATCACCAGGATCAGCCGAGTGGCCACCGTGACCATTGTGACCACGGCCCTGGTGGGCCTGGGCTTCGCCCTGGTGGTGGCGGGCCTCATCCACGCCACGGTGACCCGCAAGATCGTGGCCCTGACCCAGGCCGCCGGGCAGTTGCGCGCAGACTCCCTGGAGGCCCGGCCCCAGGTGCAGGCCGGGGACGAGATCGGCGTGCTGGCCGACACCTTCACGGGCATGGTGTCGCGCATGCAGGACCTGGTGGCCAACCTGGAGTCCAAGGTGGCCCTGCGCACCGAGGAGCTGGCCGCCACAAACGACAAGCTGGGGCAGGCCGTGCGGGAGCTGGACGAGAAGAACCAGGCCCTGGAGGTCATGACCCGCACCGACCGCCTGACCGGCCTGGCCAACCGCCGCAGGCTTGAGGAGGCGCTCACGACCGAGGTGCTGCGCGCCCGGCGCTACGGCAAGCCCTTCTCCGTCATCATGCTCGACATCGACCATTTCAAGAACGTCAACGACCGGTTCGGGCACCAGGCCGGCGACAACGTGCTCATCGCCATAGCCGGGCTCTTGACGCGCACCGCGCGCGAGACGGACGTGGTGGGGCGCTTCGGGGGCGAGGAGTTCCTGCTGGTCTGCCCGGAGACGGAGCTCCTGGTGGTTGCGGCCCTGGCCGAACGCTTGCGCTCGGAATTCAGCTCCATGGACTTCCCCCTGGTGGGGCGGGTGACCTCCAGCTTCGGCGTGGCCGAGTTCACCCAGGGCGACAGCGTGAAGTCGCTGGTGGAGCGCGCGGACCAGGCCCTGTACCGGGCCAAGGACGGCGGCCGCAACTGCGTCGAGGTGGCCGGGGGCAAAGTCTGCTAGAACCTGCCAGTCCTCAGCCCCGTGCCGGGCTCCCCCGTATCGTCGCTTGCAACCGCCCGTTTTTTATACGCTAAAAAAACAGCTTTCCCCGCCGCAGGGTTTTGGGGTAAACGGATTGGTTCTGATGTTTGAGAATCCGGCCTGGCGGGCTTTTGGCCCCGCCCACGGCTCTACGAGCGAGGTTTGCCCATGCCCCTGTGCAGCATTGAGGAAGCCATCGAGGACATCCGGCAGGGCCGG
>CAZXZF010000121.1:0-3720 GCA_964645095.1 uncultured Desulfocurvus sp.
GTGGAGACCATCGGCGTGGACGTGCGCGTGCTGGCCACCACCAACCGCGACATCGACCAGACCGTGCGCGAGGGCAAGTTCCGCCAGGACCTGTTCTACCGCCTGAACGTCATCCCCCTGCGCCTGCCTGCGCTCTTCGAGCGCGGCGACGATGTGCTGCTTTTGTCCGACTATTTCGCGGCCAAGTACGCCACGGCCTACGGCATGGGCGTGCAAGTCTTTGCCGAGGACGCCCGGTCCTGGCTGGCCAGCTACGACTGGCCGGGCAACGTGCGCGAACTCCAGAACCTCATGGAGCGCGCCGTGCTCCTGGCCCAGGGCGGGCCCATCCAGCAGCGGCACTTCCTGCTCGATGGCGACACCTGGGGCATCGACGTGGTCGAGGTCGCCGATGTCGCGCCGGAGCCGCTGCCCACGGGCCAGGCCGAACCCACTGCCGGGTTGTCCGCTTCAGAACCGGCCGCCTCCGGCTCGGCTGGCAGGCCCCCGGCCACCCTGCGCGACGCGCTCTCGGTGATGCCCCTGCACGAGATGGAAAAGCAGCTCATCCTGAAGAGCCTGGACGAGACCAGCGGCAACCGCACCCTGGCCGCGCAGCTGCTCGGCATCTCCGTGCGCACCCTGCGCAACAAGCTGAACGAATACCGGGAACAGGGGCTGGAAGTGGCGTAGAGAATAGGGATGCCTCCGGCGGCTGTGGGGCCTGAGGCCCCCCAGACCCCCCCATTGCGCCGAAAGGGCTGTTTCAGGAGGAACCTGAAACAGCCCTTTCGGCTTTGGGTGGTCAGGGGAAAGTCATGGGAAGGCCTTGGCAAAACGCGGGCAGGCTGAAAAGGCCGTGGCACAATCTGGAACTTGGCTGCCCCCCCTGGAACTCCCGCAGAGGGTCCTCCCTCGAAAACCCGCACGCATTGCCAACGCCCAGCCAGGCCTCCGCATCCGCCCAGGCCGCCCAGGTCCAGGCCCCATGGGGGTTCCAAGGGGCCTTAAGGCCCCTTGGCCGCCGGAGGCACATTCACTTCCCACGCCCGCCGCCGGCCCTGCCGCGCCCGCCCTTGCCCTCTGCCGCGTCCTCTGGCAGTATGCGCCGCACGACAGTCCGCACCTGTGGTCCGCACCGGGCCGCGACGAATTCCCTGGAGCCGACATGATTGACCTCGTGAAGCACACGCCAGAGGCGGACAACGCCACAAGCGCCCGCCAGCGGGCCGTGGACACCGGCATGGCGCTGACGCTCATCTGCCTCATCATCGCCCTGGTGACGCGCAAGCCCGGCTGGGTGGTTTCGGCCACGACCCTGCTCGTGGTGAACATGACCGCGCCGATGCTCTTTGCCCCGGCCTCGAAGCTCTGGTTCGGCCTGTCCGCCGTGCTTGGCGCGGTGATGTCGCGCGTCATCCTGAGCCTGGTGTTCTTTCTGGTGCTCACCCCCGTGGGCCTCATCCGCCGGGCCATGGGCAAGGACACGCTCAGACTCGCCGCCTTCAAGCAGGGCACGGCCTCGGTGTTCCACGTCCGCACAGGAAACTTCACCCCGGCTGACCTGAAGACCCCGTTCTAGGAGCAATACATGGATTTTCTTTGTGATCTCTGGGACTTCCTGAAAGTCCGCAAAAAGTTCTGGCTGGCGCCCATCATCCTGGTGCTGCTGCTCTTCGGCGCGCTCATCGTGCTCACCTCGGGCTCGGCCATCGCGCCCTTCATCTACACGCTGTTCTAAGGGAAGCGCATGGGCAGCCCAAAACCACGGGCCATTCTGGGCCTGAGCGCCTTTTACCACGACTCCGCAGCGGTGCTGCTGGTGGACGGGCGCATCGTCGCCGCGGCCCAGGAGGAGCGCTTCACGCGCATCAAGCACGACGCGGCCTTCCCACATCATGCCGCGCGCTTCTGCCTGGCCGAGGCCGGGCTGACCCCGGCGGACCTGGAGGCCGTGGCCTTTTACGACAAGCCCTACCTCAAGTTCGAGCGCCTGCTCGAGACCTACCACGCCTTTGCCCCGCGCGGCCTGCGCAGCTTTCTGGCGGCCATGCCCGTGTGGGTGCGCGAAAAGCTGTTCATGCGCAAGATGCTGAAGGACGAGTTGGCGAAGCTCGGACCAGGCAAGCCCGAGATATTCTTCCCGGAGCACCACCTGTCGCACGCGGCCAGCGCCTTCTACCCCTCGCCCTATGATGAGGCCGCAGTGCTGACCATCGACGGCGTGGGCGAGTGGGCCACCACCACCATCGGCCTTGGTTCGGGCAAGGACCTCTCCATCCTGCGCGAGCTGCACTTCCCGCACTCGCTGGGCCTGCTCTACTCGGCGCTGACAGCCTGGTGCGGCTTCAAGGTCAACTCCGGCGAGTACAAGCTCATGGGCCTGGCGCCCTACGGTACCCCTCCAGAGATGGGCGGCAGCGAGCGCGTGGCGCGCTACAAAACCGTGATCCTGGACAAGATGGTGGACCTGCGGCCCGACGGCTCGCTGCTTTTGAACATGGACTATTTCGAGTACGCCACGGGCCTGACCATGTGCAACGCGCGGCGCTTCGAGGCGGCGCTGGGCCTGCCGCAGCGCGCCAGTGAATCCGAGATCACCCAGGAGTACATGGACCTGGCGCTGGCCATCCAGCAGATCACCGAAGAGGCGGTCTTGCGCATGGCCGAGACCGCCCAAAGCCTCACCGGCTCGAGGAACCTGGTCATGGCCGGGGGCGTGGCGCTCAACTGCGTGGCCAACGGCAAGCTGCTCCGGCGCGGCACCTTTGAGAACATCTGGATCCAGCCCGCAGCGGGCGATGCCGGCGGCGCGCTGGGCGCGGCCCTGGCCGCCTGGCACATCGGCCTGGAAGAGCCGCGGCCTGAACCATGCGGCCACGCGGGCGAGCCCGGCGGGGACATGATGCAGGGCGCGTACCTCGGGCCAACGTTCTCCACAGGCGAAATCGAGCGCACCTGCCGCCGCTTTGGCGCGCCTGCCACAAGGCACGACGACTTCCAGGCCCTTTGCTCCGAGGTGGCCGGGATGCTGGCCCAGGGCAAGGCCGTGGGCTGGTTCCAGGGCCGCATGGAGTACGGCCCGCGCGCGCTGGGCGGCCGCAGCATCCTGGGCGACCCGCGCAGGCCCGACATGCAGAAGAAGCTGAACCTCAAGATCAAGTACCGCGAGGGCTTTAGGCCCTTTGCGCCCTCGGTGCTGGAGGAGCATGCTTCCGAATGCTTCGACCTGGACCGGCCCTCGCCGTACATGCTCCTCGTCGCACCCGTGGCCGAATCGCGCCGCAAAACCCTGCCGCCGGACTACTGGACCAGGCCCATGTACGACCGCCTGTACGTGGAGCGCTCGGACCTGCCCGCCATCACCCACGTGGACTTCTCCGCGCGCATCCAGAGCGTCTCCAAGGCCACCAACCCGCGCTACTGGCAGCTCATCGACACCTTCCGGCGCGAACAGGACTGCCCCGTGGTGGTCAACACGAGCTTTAACGTGCGCGGCGAACCCATCGTCTGCACGCCCGCCGATGCCTACGCCTGCTTCATGCGCACCGAAATGGACGCGCTGGTGCTGGGCGACTGGCTGCTGGTCAAGGAAGGACAGCCCGAATGGCGCGAAACCGGCGACTGGCGCACAAAATTTGAGCTGGACTAGAAAGCAATATGCCTCCGGCGGCCAAGCCGGGGCACAATATGCCTCCGGCGGCCAAGCCGGGGCACAATATGCCTCCGGCGGCCAAGCCG
>CAZXZF010000121.1:3820-7665 GCA_964645095.1 uncultured Desulfocurvus sp.
GGGCACAATATGCCTCCGGCGGCCGGGGGGAATGATTCCCCCCGGATTGGTCCAGCTGTTTGCATCGAATTATTTACTACTTCAGCAAGTTATGTCGGAGCTCACCCCGGCCATTCCTGACATTTCGGGACACACGCGGGACACGTGAAGCGTGTCCAAGCTGCCTCGAAATGGGATGAAATGGAAAAAACCCTGTGCGGACATCTTTGCTCCAAGACCCTTCTGAAGGCATTCTAGCCTATCCTTCAAAGGGAAGCAAAAGGTCAGGACGCCTGTCGGCGCAAGACGCGGTGGTCCCCCTTTCTGCGTGGGGGTGGAGAGTGACTGGCGGTGTGGCCGGGAAAAAAGCTTTCCACAAACGCGAGGAGTGCCACGTTTCCCCCAAGGAGACCACGGTTCGGTTCCCGCAGGCAATATTTGCCCGTACAGCGCCGCTGGGTAATTGACAGGGGCAAGCCCCTGGCAGAATCAGCTTGAAGAACTCTGGATGGTCACCCAGTCGCGCTTTCGGCCTGTGAACAGCCCAGCCTTGGCCGCAATTTCAACATGTGGGCCGAAGACATAGGCCATGTCGCCCGCCATGAGGCGGAGTGTTCCGTCCGGATTGGCCATAACTGCATCGCCACGCCCCACGGCCACGATCGTCAGTCCGTGGGTGTGCCGGAGGTCGGACTCCGTCAAGGTCTTGCCGTCCAGAACGCTCCCGGCCTCAACTGTGAGCGCGCTCAGGTCCATGTCCGGGAACTGGCGGTTCAGGGCGTGGAAGGGTTCGCCCTGGACCTCCTGTCTGCGCAGCATGCCGTAGCCCTCGGCGCGCACCTCCTCCGTGAACCGCTCTATATCGGCGCGCGGCACCAGATAGTGCATCATCACCCGGGTGAAGATCTCCACCGAGGTCTCGAACTCCTCGGGGATGACGTCGCTGGCGCCCAAGTTCAGGAGCGGCTCGGTCTCGCTCAAAAAGCGCGTGCGCGCGATGATGTGCAGGCTTGGGTTGAGCTTGTGCGCCGCATCGGTGATGCGCTGGACGCTCGGAGGGTCGGAGATGACGATGGCCAGAACCCGCGCCCGGTCCACGGCCACGTGCTCCAGCACCGCCGTCTGGCTGGCGTCGCCGTACATGATGGGTTCGCCCTGGGCCGCGCTGTGGCGCACGGTGTCCGGGTTCATCTCCACCACGCGGTAGGTGATGCCGGAGGACTTCGCCGCCCGAGCCAGGTGCTGGCCGCCCACGCCGAAGCCCACGATGACGAGGTGGTCGGCGATGCAGCCGTGCCCCACGCAGACCTTCTCCATCTCCTGCTCGAAGGGGCGCGGACGGATGCGGGCGAAGAACGGCAGCCCGCGCACCCAGTCCGCCACGCCGGGCGCCAGCGCCATGAGCGGCGGCGTAAGGGCCATGGTCAGGATGCTGGCGGCCAGGAACAGCTGGTAGCTGTCCGCGTCCATGAGGCCGTGGGCCACGCCGACCTTGGCCAGCACGAAGGAGAACTCGCCCACCTGGCATAGGGCCAGGGCCACCAGGACGGCGGGCCGCACCGGAAAGCCCAGCAGGTATGCCGCCAGCCCGGCCATGAGCGCCTTGAGCGCCAGCACGGCCAGGGTGACCCCGGCCACGGGCGGGAGGTTGGCCCACAGATAGTGCACGTCGAGCAGCATGCCCACGGAAACAAAGAACAGGCTGGTGAACACGTCGCGGAAGGGCAGAATGCCCTCCAGGGCGCTCAGGCTGTACTCGGACTCGGAGAGAATCAGCCCGGCCAAAAATGCCCCCAAGGACAGCGACAGGCCGATGCTGGAGGTCAGAAACGCCGTGGCCAGGCATAGCGCCAGGGTGCTGATGAGGAACAGTTCGCGGCTGCGCGTCTGCACGATGCGGTGCAGCAGCACCGGCACCACCTTGCGCGCCAGCAGGAACACAGCGGCCACCGTGCCCACCCCCTTGAGCATGGGCCACAGGAAGGACAGACCGCCGGCGTCCGCCCCTCCGGCCAGAAACGGGACGACTAGCACCATGGGCACGATGACGAGATCCTGAAAGATGAGGATGGACAGTGCGATGCGACCGTGGGCGCTGTCCATCTCCGCGCGCTGCTGGAGGAGCTGGAGCACAATGGCCGTGGACGAGAGCGCGGCCAGAAAGCCTGCCAGCAACGCCTGCGGCCCAGTCTGCCCCAGGACCAGCGCCAGCGCCGCAAAGGCCAAAATGGTCAAGAGCACCTGTGAGCCGCCGCCCAGCAGCACGTTCCGGCGCAGCCGCACCAGTTCGCCCGTGGACAGCTCAAGCCCGATGGTGAACAGCAGGAGCACCACGCCCACCTCGGCCAGGATCTCCACCTCGTGGACGGCCTTGACCAGGCCCAGCCCGTAGGGGCCGGCGATGACTCCGGTGATGAGGAACCCTACGATGGCGGGGATCCGCGCCTTGTGGCAGACATAGATCACCGCCACCGACATGGAAAAGACGGTGAGAATCTCCGAAAGCAGTGTGAGTTCCATTACACTTTCTCGCCCAAGAACAGGCCCAGGTCAAGGCGCAGGGGGCGGATCAGGAACGATCCGCGCCGCGGCGGGAGAGCGGCCCGCCACCGCCGGGAAAATGCACCGGGCGCGGCGGGGCGAGGCTACTTGGTGCGCTCCTCGATGACCTGGCCCCTGGTGAGGAACGAGACGCCCTGACTGTCGGACCCGACCATGATGGCCTCGGTGATGGGATCGGTCACGGACGCGGTGGAATCCCACCGGAGGAGGAAGTTGGCCCCAGACCCACCCTCCTTGTCGAACTGCTTGATGATATATTCGGCGGTTCCCATGGGGGGAATCTTGACCGGGGAGTTCACGTACTCGCGGAGCTTGGCTCCCTGCGTGTTGAAATATTGGACGCTCCGCAGAATCAGAGGATGCATTGGATCCGTGTTGCGTATGCTCAACGTCACGGTCAGGAACAGCTCCCTGCTCTCCTTGATCCCGTAGTAGATGTGCGAATAGGCAGGGACGTAGACGGTCTGCCCCAGGGACCGTGAGACCTCGGCCCCGGCCGGGGCAGCCAGTCCCAGGACGAACAGAACAATAATCGTCCCCGCAATCCGTGAGATTCCGAAAAAGTTCATGCGCTTTCCTCCTCCCGTGGGTATTGGCCATACCCATTGCTGCCCTGTGTAGCCATTTCTGCCACGCTTCACAAGCACCTGGGGCCGTGAGGTGCATTGGATTCACCCGTGGCTTTGGTCCTGTGCGAGGGATCTGGACGTGGGCGTTGCCCCCACCGCTGTTTCTGTCATATGTGGCTGTCAGGAAACCCAACCGAGGTTCCGACCTGCGCGCTGTTCCATAAGGCCACCAGCCTGGACATCCTGCTGCCGCACCTTCCCCTTCCCCAAGTGTCCCTTCGGGAAATAGCCTTACCCTGGTTCAGAGCCAGTGGCTTGAGCCCGAAGTTGTCAATGACAGGCAGGTCCAATCCCGTCATACACTAAAATTATCGTTTTCCCCTTCCACGGGGTTCAGAGACTTCCCGTCTCTTTGGGGGCTTGGGGCATACGCCATCTCCACATAAATGGGAGAGGTGCGAAAACAGGCCCGTAGAGAGGCCTCAGGTCTCCTGATAGGCCCTACCTGGCACCTCGTCTTTGTTTAAGCCCACAAGAAATTGGCGCCAGACTCGCCCAAAAGCCTCTGCCCCTTGCCGGGGCAGCATGACCAAGTTTGTACAGGCGCACGATATCATACTTCACGGAAAGGGCCTTCTGACGTTAAAGGAAAGGGAGGTATTGAAAGAAAAGAAAGAAGGAAAAGGAAAGAAGGAAAAAGGAAAGCGGCCCCACCGGGGCCGCAAAGGAAAGAAG
>CAZXZF010000122.1:0-7570 GCA_964645095.1 uncultured Desulfocurvus sp.
ACAGGGCTCCCGCCTCACCAACAAAGGTGCACGTAAAGCCCTGAAATTCTTATGGTACCGGGAGGGGGAATCGAACCCCCAAGGCGTTGCCACCGGTGGATTTTGAGTCCACTGCGTCTACCAATTCCGCCATCCCGGCACGAGACTGGAATTCATAGGAGAACCGACCACTGCTGTCAAGACGAAGGACTTGCCAGTCAGAGGTCTGCATGCTAGCCCTGCTCGCTGCCCTGATCCCTGTAGCCCTAGGAGATTCAATGGTCCTGCCCACTGGCGCCCTTGTCAACGCCGCCGCCATCATCCTCGGCAGCGGACTTGGCATGGCCTTGCATGGCCGCTTTGCCGAGCGCTTCCGGCGCATCGTGTTCCAGGGACTGGGGCTGTGCGTGCTTTTGATCGGCCTGCAAATGGCCCTCACCGGCAAGAACCCGCTCATCCTCATCTTCAGCATCCTCCTGGGCGGCCTCCTGGGCGAGGCGCTGCGCCTGGACCACATGTTCGAGGTCCTGGGCGAGCGCGCCAAGGCCGCTTTGCGCTCCGCAAATCCAGACTTCACCGAGGGGCTCATCACCGCCTCGCTCATCTTCTGCATCGGGGCCATGGCCATCGTGGGCTCCTTTGACGAAGGCATCCGGGGCGACGCAACGGTGCTCTACACGAAAAGCATCCTGGACGGCTTCGCGTCCGTTGCCTTGGCCGCCACATACGGGTCCGGGGTGCTCTACTCCTTTGTTCCCGTGCTGCTTTACCAGGGCGGGTTGACCGTCTTCGCCAGCATGTTCCAGGAGCATTTCTCGCCGCTTGTCATCAGCCAGCTCACGGCCGCCGGCGGCCTGCTCATCATGGGCATCGGCCTGACTCTGCTGGACATCAAGCGCATCAACCTTTCCAACCTGCTGCCATCCCTGCTGGTGGTGATCGTTTTGACGCTTCTCTTCGCCTAAGAATATCTTTCCAGTACCCTGTGAGAGGCCGAACTCAGTGATCATTTTTCCAAAGTTCTTGACCGGCCAACCGGAAGAACGTAGATAAAACTGCACGCTCTTGGTATCTTTTCAACCGTTACCAGACACCGAGTAGAATCCGACATGCGCCAGGTATTTACATAATTTCCCTACCTGGCCGTGATCACGCTCAAGGAGACCCTGCGCATGGACGTGGAACTGGCTAAGCCCTTCGTCAAGGCCGCCATGGATGTCATCGGCACCATGGCCTTCATCACCCCCCGGCCCGGAAAACCCTTCGTGAAGAAGAATTCCATCGCCACTGGCGACGTGACCGGACTTGTTGGCCTCACCGGCGACGGCAAACGCGGCAGCGTGTCCATTTCGTTCAGCAAGCCCTGCGCCGTGGCCATGGTCAAGAACATGCTGGGCGACGACATCCAGGACATCATCTCCGACGTGAAGGACGCCGTAGGCGAGATCACCAACATGATTTCCGGGCAGGCCCGCGCCGGGCTCTCGGAAAAAGGCCTGGTGTTCCAGGGCTCCACTCCAACGGTGATCATGGGCGACAACCACAGCATTTCGCACATGTCCAGATCCCCCATCATGGCCATCCCCTTCGAGACCGACGCCGGCGCGTTCACCATCGAGTTCTGCTTCGAATAGCCAGGGCAGCGCCTCGACCATGCGTTGAACCACGCCGAACAGGGGGGGAGATGAACAAGCTTGACGGGTTCCACGACAAGGACTTCCTCGAACAGGTCACCATCCTGAACGAAATAGCTGGCAGCAGGGATTCGTCCTCTTTGCCAGGCTTGCTGGACCTCTTCGAGAAGCCCACGGGCGACACGGGCGTGGACTACATGGTGGTCAATGCCTTGAACGCGGTGCTCGGCGCCAACGAGGACGCCGTCATAACGGGCCTGCGCAGCCAGAACCCGTCCTTCCGCACCCTGTGCATTCGCACCGCCGGTGAATACGCCTTTGCGGATGCCGCCGAGCCCCTGGCCGAAATGTCCGAGACGGAGACGGACACGGACCGCCTGGCCGAGATATTGGCCGCCTTGGCCAAGATCCATCCCGCGGACGGGGCGGGCGTATTCCGCTCGTTCTTGGGGCACGACGACCCCATGCTGGCCGCCCTGGCCATGGAAATGGCCGGAGCCTATGCCGACGCCCAGGCCGTGGTCTTCCTCAAGGCCGCCGTGGAAGCCACGGACGCCGACCGCTCCTACGAACAGTGCGACATCACCACCTGGAAAGCCATCGACGCCCTGGCGGCCATGGCCACGCCGGAGACCATCGCCTTTCTGGCCGCCAACGTGCACCACAAGAACCCCACGGCCCGGCGGATCATCACCGATGCCCTGGTGCGCCTGGGCGAACCCGCCATCCCCCACCTGGAGCCCCTCTACGGCCAGGGAGATGTGGACCAGCGCATCCTGGCCTGCAACATCGCGGGCTTCATCGGGTCGCGCAAGGGCGCGGACGGCCTGGTGCAGGGCTTCGACAAGGGCTTTTTCACCGACCCCAACGTGCGCTACGCGGCCTTTGAGGCCCTGGGGCGCATCGGCACACTGAAGGGGCTGGTCTGCCTGGTGGACGGTCTCATGGAGACCGACGAGCTCATCCTCATGTCCGTGGTCACCGGCCTGGAGCGCCATGCCGCGCCCGGCATCCTCAAGACCATTTCCGAGCGCATCGCCGAGGGCAACGAACGCAGCACGCGCATCGCCCATGCGGTCATCGCCTCACGCGCCTTGCGCCTGTTCCAGGAACTCTACAAGGATGAGGCCGTGGGCGCCGCCCTGGTGGTTGAGTTGAGGAAATCCCAGGACCCCGAGATCCTGGCCGACTTCGCCACCCGCCTGGACGAGATCGGCACGGACCGCTCCAAGGCCGATGCGCTGAGCCTGCCCAAGGCCAAGACCGCCACGCGCAAGGCCCTGGCCGCAGATGATTCCAAGTCCATGCTGGCGCTCTACCGCAGCATCCTGACCGAACTGGGCTTCGAGCCGCTCATGGCCGCCAACGGGCAGGAGGCCTACGCCTTTGTCGAGGCCGGGGAATTCGCCGATGTGGTCATCACGGACATGAACATGCCCGTCATGGACGGCATGGAACTGGTGGGCAAGCTGCGCGCGTCCCTGGGCTACGAGGATGTGCCCATTCTCATGGTCACCACCGAGTCCGAAGGCTCCCAGCGCGACATGGCCTCCAGGACCGGGGTCACGGCCTTTCTGACCAAGCCCTTCAAGGCCGACGCCCTCAAGGCCAAGCTCATGGCGCTGCTCGACGGCTAGCAGCCCGCAGCAAAAATTCCGCGCCCAGCTCGGCCACCCGGCGGTCATAGAGCATCCCCACGTGGCTCAGGGGGGGAAGGCATTCCTCTGTCCAGCCAGCGCGCTTTTCCCGCTCCTCAAGCAGCGATCCGGAAAGAGGCAGCACCATGCCGTCCATGGGCGAATAGAGGCTCAAGGCCGGTCCAGAACAAACGGGCAGGCAACGCACGCCTTCCAGCACCTCGCCGCCGGGCCGAAGCCCCCGGCCAAGCCGCCCCAAGGCCAGGAGTCCGGCCAGGGTGCTGCCCTGATGCGGCGCGCCCAGAGTCACGATGCCTGCCACCCGACCGCACAACGCTTCGCGTACGCAGGCCGCTCGGACCACCAGGCCCCCCAGGCTGTGCCCCACCAGGAGCACCGTTCCTGTTGGAGAAGAATCCGCCGCTCTCTGGACAGCCTGCACCAGCCCCTCGACAATGGCCTCAAAGGATCGGAAGAAGCTCGGATAGGCGTAGGTGCGCACGTCGGCGAATCCGGCCCGCCTGAGCCGGCGCCGGTACAGAAGCCAGGCCGAGGCGTTGTGGTACAGGCCGTGGGTCAGGATAACCGGGGGCAGGCCGCCCGGGCCGCCCAGAACGGACGGCTGCGGCTGGGGCTCAGGCAGCCAGCCCAGCGGATAGGCCAGGATCACGAGCGCGATGCTCCAGGCGGAGTTGCAGGCCGCACAGAAAAGCGGCCAGAGCAGACGGCCGCCGCAGAGCGCACGCGCGCGCGGCAAAAGACCGGCCCGGGCGTTCTCGCGCAGGTACAGCGCATAGGACAACAGGGGCACGCCAAGGACAAGGGCGGACAGGACGAGGCCGGACAGGAGGAGAAGACGCATGCAGGCTCCCGGCCAGGGCTTGCCTGCCTGGCCTGTGTCCGTGTAGCATGGGCGAAACTGTCTGTCATCACGAGGGATATATGGAACTGCCGCAGGTCCCGGACAAGGTGTCCGTGGACGACTTCTTGCGCATCGACATCCGCGTGGGCACGGTGCTGCGCGCGGAGAGCTTTCCCGAGGCCAAACAACCGGCCTACAAGCTCTGGATAGACTTTGGCGAGCTCGGCGTGCGCCAATCCAGCGCGCAGATCACCCAACTCTACCGGGCCGAGGAACTTGTTGGCAGGCAAGTTGTGGCTGTGGTCAACTTCCCGGCGCGCAAGGTGGCGGGCTTCCGCTCCGAGGTGCTGGTCCTCGGAGCAGCCACGCCAAGCGGCTCAATCACCCTGCTGGCCCCGGACGCCTATGCGCCCGACGGCGAGCGCATCCACTAGAGAGCTTGAGCCCAATGCCCGACAACAGCCCCGTTCCAGCGCCCATCCCGGTACCCGTCCTGTGTCTCGACATCGGCTCCGGCACCCAGGACGTGCTGCTGTACTTCCCGGACCGCGAGTTGGAGAACTGTCCCAAGCTGGTGCTGCCGGCCCCGTCGCGGGTGCTGGCCGAGCGCATCCGCGAGGTCACTGCCCGTGGCCGCGCCCTGCACCTCTACGGCCACAACATGGGCGGCGGATTCGGGGGTGCTGTGCGCGCGCACCTGGCAACAAAGCTGCCTGTTTCCTGCACCGAGTCCGCAGCCTATTCCCTGGCCGACGACCTGGATGCCCTGCGCAGTGATGGCTACGTCATTACCCCGGACTGCCCGGACGGGGCCGAGGCCCTGCTGTGCGCCGACTTCGACCCGGCTTTCTGGCGCACGGCGCTCGCTGCGCTGGGCCTGCCCTGGCCCGGCCTGGTCACGGCCTGCGTCCAGGACCACGGGTTCCACCCCGGCCAAAGCAACCGGCGCGGCCGTTTCGTGCTCTGGGAGCGCCTGCTCGTGGAGGCCCAGGGACAGCCCGAAAGCCTGCTCTTTGATGTTGTTCCGCCGGAATTCACGCGCCTTCTCGACCTGCAGCGCTCAATCGGCGGCGGGCCGGTGGCCGACACAGGCGCGGCAGCGGTGCTGGGCGCGCTCTTCGAGCCGTACATCCGGACCCGGGCCCTGGCTCAGGGCCTGACCCTGGTGAACATCGGCAACAGCCACACCGTGGCCTTTCTCGTGTTCCAGGGCCGCATCTGGGGCGTGTATGAGCACCACACCGGCCTGCTCGACAAAGAGCGTCTGTGGTCGCACCTGGCGCGCTTCCGCAGGGGCGAAATCGGTTTCGAGGAGATCTTCGACGACCGGGGGCATGGAACCATGCGCCTGGAGCTGCCCACGGCGGCCCAAGGCTTCGCGCCCACGCTGGTGCTCGGACCGCGCCGGGGGCTCCTGGAGGGATACGACGTTGAATTCCCCGCACCTGGCGGGGACATGATGCTTACCGGGGCTTTCGGTCTGGTGGAAGGCCTCAGGCTGCGCGGAAGGCTTGAGAGCCGAGCCGAGCGCCGAGTTTAGCGCCGAGTTTAGCGCCGGTAGAAGCTGCGCTCGAAGAGCTCAAGGATGGCCTTCCTGCCGGCGTCGTTGAGGGCACGTGTGCCCGTGCCGGTGAAGGCCTCGCGGGTGATGGTCACGCCACGCGCCAGAACCCAGCGGGTCTGGTCCCAGCGGAACCAGTCGCCCTGGGCCTGGTCGAACACGAAGAGCGGTTTGTTGCAGATCTTTGCGAACTCCGCACCCCAGCCCGTGCCGCCCTTGACGGTGTTGTCGGGCAGAATCTCCCCCACAACGAAGATTTCCTTGCCCGAGGCCACCTGCCAGCAGATGCACTGCAGCAGGCTGCGGAAGCTCGACTCATCCGTCTGGCTGGGATAGCTGCGCCCCATGAGCCGCGAGACATACTGCACGCTGACGTCACGCAGGGCCATGTCCTCTGGGGAAAGTTCGCGCAAGCCCCGGCTGCGCTGGGGTTCATTCCCGGCGAAAGTAAAGGTGACCTCCTGAAGGCCGCAGGCTTCGGCTGCCGCGCCAAAGGCTGACTCGGAGCCCAGGGCTCCACCGCTGAACAGGGTGGCGGAAGCAGGATCGCGCATGATGAACGGCTCCTCGAATGTCTGTGGGGACGGCTAGCTGGACATGGACGTTGAACCGCCCTGCCCTGCTGGAACCGCCTTGGGGATGCGCAGGAAAAATAGCGTGCCTTCAGCCTCGGTGGAGCGAAAGCCGACACTTCCGAGCAGATAGCGCTCCGTCAGCAGGAGCATGCTGTAGGTGCCCATGCCGCGGCCTGAACCCTTGGTGCTGAATGTACGGTGAAAAATGCTGTCCTGCAAGCTCTGTGGGATGAGCCCCGGATTGTGCACGGAAAAGACAACATGGTCGTTCTCCTCCCGGCAAGAGAGGAGCGCAGTGCCGCCGAGGGGCAGCGCCTCCAGGGCATTCTTGAGCATGTTGCCCAGAACGCGCTGCACCAGACGCTTGTCCGTGCTGATTTCGACGCTGACACTTTCCGGGGCTATGGAGATGTTACGGCCCTGGGCCACGGGAGCATGCGCGTACAACCCGCGAAGACTGCGCAGGATATCCAGTGTGTCGACGCTCGTGGTGGTAACGGTGAGCTCATTGGTCTCCGCAGCGACGATGTCGCGCTGGGCCAGGACCTCGTCCACGAGGCTTTCGGTCGCAGCGCTCAAGATGGCGAATTCACCCTTGAGCGGGTCAGGCACCATATCCGCAAGCATCCCCGTCAAACCGCTGATGCCGCCGGCCAGATTGAGCACATCGTGGAAGAAAAGACGCTCCATGCTGCGTCGGCGCGATTCGTGGGTGATGTCGGTGATGGCGAAGAGGATGAAACGCTGTCCTTCGATGAGGACCGGAGAGGCGTTGACATGCAGGTCCAGGCCTTCGATGTCCGTGGTGACGCGACGCAAAAGCCTGCAATCCTCACTGGAGGCGACCGAGTCGTTAATGGCCGACAGCACCGCCACCACCGCTCCGCAACTGTGACAATGCCGTGAAGTGCCGCAACCGCCGCTGTGCGCAACGGCGTTGACGCAGCCCAGCGCCTCGCCCGGCCTGCGACCGAGCAGCTCCTCCACATCGTTGTGTCCCAGAAAGGAGACTATTGCCTGGTTGGCAAAGACCACCTGGCGGTGGCAATTCAGCGCCATGATCATGTTCGGCAGGGCGTCGAAAAAAGCCCGGCAATGCGTGCCGACAAAGGAGCGAAACTGGCTGCGAACCACGTCCATGGACGCACGTGGGGCAGGCGCAAATTCGGTCAAATCAGAAGGGGTGGTGCTCAAAACGAACGTTTCTCCATTCTTAAAGTTTACCCCTGCCACCTCTGGGAGTCAACGACGAGAGCCTGCACGGTCAAAAGAAAAAGGCTCCGTCTTTCAACGGAGCCTTTAAATAAAGTCCTGGCAGCGAC
>CAZXZF010000123.1:0-4636 GCA_964645095.1 uncultured Desulfocurvus sp.
AGTTGCAGTTCGGCAAAATCCTGGGTGCTCATGAGCGAATCACCTCGTGGTAGAAGAATGTTCGGCGCGCGCCGGGCGGCACGCGAAACCAGTCCCATACCCGGACTGCCCCTGCCTGTAAAGCGCTGCGGGAGACCAGGGCCAGCCACACTTGCCAAGCGCTTTGCCCGGACCTATAGTTGTTTCCTCGCGAGCTTGCCACCCCCCCCACAACCAACCGCAACAAACCCTTTTTCGCCCCGGAGCTGACGCCACATGCCGCTGATCGGTCCGCATATCTCCATTTCCGATGAACGCATCCTGACCCGCGTGCTGGGCCTGGAGGCCTCGCCCGAGGAGGGCGGCTTTGCCCAGTGGCCCGACGGCGTGCGCGAGCTGGCCGTGAGCCTGGCCGCCGAGCTGTTCCTGGTGCGCTACAACCCCTTTGTGGACGCGCACCTGGTGCGCCAGAGCGTGGACCGCAAGCTGTCCATCGCCCGGCCGAGCCTGTCCGGGGAGTTCCCGCGCGTGCTGGCAGGGGCCGTGGCCAGCTTCTGGGAGCGCTACGACGCGGACCAGGGCTTCGCCCTGGACCTCAAGGCCCGGCTTCTGGAGTTTCTGCCGGGCGAGCTCATCGGCGAGCACGCCAACACGCGCATCGAATGCGCCACGGACGCAACCGACCTGCGCCTGGAGCTGCCGCTCTTCGTGCTTTTCCCGGAGACCACGGAGCAGGTGCAAAAGGTCGTGCGCCTGGCCAATGAGCTGGCCTTTGGCGTGATCCCGCGCGGCGGCGGCACCGGGCTCACCGGCGGGGCCATCCCCATGTTCTCGCGCTCGGTGGTGCTGTCCCTGGCGCGCTTCAAGAAGATTTTTGATGTTGACCCGGAGCGCATGCTGCTCACCGCCCAGGCGGGCGTCATCACGCTGGACGCCATCAAGGCGGCCGACGAGCAGGGCCTGCTGTTCACCGTGGACCCGGCCTCCAAGGCGGCCTCGACCCTTGGCGGCAACATCTCCGAGAACTCCGGCGGGCCGTACGCCTTTGAGTACGGCACCACCATCGACAACATCGCCTCCTTCACCATGGTCACGCCCCAGGGCGAGGTCATCACCGTGCGCCGCAAGGACCACCCCGGCCACAAGATCTTCGAGGAGGAGACCGCCTCCTTCGAGATTCTGGACGAACGCGGGGGCCTGAAGGACGCCGTGGTCCTGGCAGGAACCGACGTGCGCGGCGCAGGGCTCGGCAAGGACGTGTCGAACAAGTACCTGGGCGGGCTGCCGGGCGTGCAGAAGGAGGGCGTGGACGGCATCATCACCGAATGCACCTTCACCCTGCACCCGAAGCCCAAATACTCCCGCGTGCTGGTGCTGGAATTCTTTGGCCGCAGCATGAAGAACGCCATGTTCGTCATCGGCGACGTGGTGGGTCTGCGCGACACCATCCGCACCCAGGGCGACCAAGTCAAGATTTCGGCCCTGGAGGAGTTCGGCACCAAGTACGTGCAGGCCATCGAGTACCGCAAGAAGTCCGCGCAGTACGAGGGCGACCCCATCAGCGTGCTCATCCTGCAGCTCGACTCCGACGACGAGGCCGCGCTCGGGGACGCCGTGGACGCGGTGCTGGCCATCGCCCAGCCGTACCCCAGCGTGGACATCTTTGCCGCGCAGGGCGAAAAAGAGGCGGAAACGTTCTGGGAGGACCGCCACAAGCTCTCGGCCATCGCCCGGCGCACCTCGGGCTTCAAGATCAACGAGGACGTGGTCATCCCCATGCGGGCCATCCCCGGCTTCGCCGAGTTTCTGGAGAACCTGAACCTCATCTACATGGCCAAGGTGGCGCGCAAGGCTCTCGTGGCCGTCCGTGAGCTGCCCGGAGTCCCGGTGGACGATGCGGACATCGAGTTCGGCATCGAGCGCTGCCTGTTCATCCTGAAGAAGCGCACCACCGCAGCCGAGCTCTCGGACGAGGAACTGGCCAGCCAGATGCGCCTGTTGTTCCACGAGCTGGGCGACAAGTACCCCCGCCTGGAGCGCGACATCGAGGCCAGCTACAAGGACGCCCAGGCCAAACGCATCATCATCGCCAACCACATGCACGCGGGCGACGGCAACTGCCACGTCAACGTGCCCGTGAACTCAAACGACCCGGAGATGCTGGCCCAGGCGTACGAGGCCGTGGAAGAGGTCTTTGCCGAGGTCCTGCGCCTCGGCGGCGAGATCTCCGGCGAGCACGGCATCGGCATCACGAAAATAGCCTTCCTGGGCCAGAAGAAGATCGACGCCCTGGCCGCGTACAAGCGCATCGTGGACCCCAAGGATGTGCTCAACCCCGGCAAGCTGACCCGGCGCGTGCTGCCTGTGGAGCCCTACACCTTCTCCTTCAACCGGCTCATCGGCGACTTGCAGAAGACCGCGCTCAAGGACAAGGAAACCCTCATCGAGCTCTTGAAGAACGTGCAGACCTGCACGCGCTGCGGCAAGTGCAAGCAGGTCTGTCCCATGTACTCGCCCGCGCGCGGCCTCTTGTTCCACCCGCGCAACAAGAACATCAGCCTGGGCGCGCTGACCGAGGCCATCTACTACTCCCAGGTGCAGGGCGGCGAGCCCGCGCCGGAGCTGCTCGACGAGCTCAGGCGCATCATGGACCACTGCACGGCCTGCGGCAAATGCCAGGGCGTGTGCCCGGTGAAGATCGACTCCGCAGGCGCGGCGTTGCAGATACGCTCGTTCCTGGAATACAAGGGCAAGGGCGGGCACCCCATCAAGACGGCGCTGCTCACGCATTTTGCCGAGGACCCGGCCAGCCGCCTGCCCAAGGTGGCCAAGCTCTTGTCCATCGGCCAGGCCGCGGCCAACAGCGTGCTCGGCCCCGTCCTTGGATTGGTGCCTGGGCACTTCCGCAAACGTCTGGAAAGCCCGGCCCTGCAGGGTCCGGGCCCGCTCATCGATTTGCGCAATCTGTCCCAGGAGCTGGGGCTGGCCGAACACTCGCTGTTCCGCACGCCTGCCGCAAAGTTTGACGACACCGTGCTCTACTTCCCCGGCTGCGGGGCCGGGCTGTTCAGCCACGACATCGGCCTGGCCGGGGTGTTTCTGCTGCTCAAGGCCGGGGTGAACGTGGTCCTGCCGGACCGGCACCTGTGCTGCGGCTACCCGCTCTTGTCCAGCGGCTGCACCGAGGCCTACAACGCCAACCGCCACCGCACCATCCAGGACATCCTGGACACGCTCATCAGTACGGGCCGTGCGGGCATGAAGGCCACCACGCTCGTGACAAGCTGCGGCACCTGCCGCGAGGCCATCGAGACCTACGACTTCTCGCAGGAGCTCTCCGAGCCTTTGCGCCACCAGGACATCGTGCAGTTCCTGCTGACACGCCTGGACATCCCTAAAAAGGAGGACGAAGTCCTCTACCACGCGGCCTGCCACGCGGAGTGGGTGGACGTGCCCAAGGTCAAGGCCCCGGAGATTTACCGGAAAGCCCTTGCTGATGCTCTCGGAGCCAAGGTCCGGCTCTCGCCCGGCTGCTGCGGGGAGTCCGGCCTGGGCGCGCTGACCAGCCCGGCCATTTACAACCGCATCCGCGACCGCAAGAAGGAGCAGCTGGCGCTGGACCTCGCCAAACCCGACTCCGACAACAAGAAAGGACGCCCCGACCGCCACACGCCCGTGCTCGTGGGCTGCCCCTCGTGCAAGATCGGTGTGAAGCGCTGCCTGATGCAGATGCACCGGCCCAATGACGTGCTGCACACGACAGAGCACCTGGCCGAAAAGCTCGGCGGGCCCAAGTGGCAGAAGGAACTGAAGCGGATGATTGAGCGGGGGGAGAAGAAGGGGAAGATGGTCATCGTGGACGGGGGCAAATAGGCATGGACCGTGCGCCGGACTTTCTTGCGCCGGACCTCACCGCCCTGGAAGCCACCCTGCGCGCGCACCTTGCCGCCCGTTTGTCCGTTGCCGGGGCCTGCGACCCGGCGCACGACCTCCTGCACCTGGAGCGCGTGGTGGCCTCGGCCAAACGCCTTTGCGCCCTTGAGGGCGCGGACCCGGCCGTGGTCATCCCGGCGGCCTGGCTGCACGACTACGTGGTGGTGGCCAAGGACGACCCGCGCCGGAACCAGGCATCGCGCCTGGCCGCTGTGGGAGCCTCCCACTACCTCGCCAGCCTCGGCTATCCTGACCGCTACCTCGCACCCATCGCCCAGGCCATCGAGGCCCACAGCTTCAGCGCGAACATCGCGCCGCAGACCCTGGAGGCCAAGGTGGTGCAGGACGCCGACCGCCTGGACGGCATCGGGGCCATTGGCATTGCGCGCTGCTTTGCCTGCTCCGGCACCATGAACCGGCCCTTTTACAGCGCCCTTGACCCCTTTTGCGCGTCCCGCGAACCGGACGACGGCCTGTTCACCATCGACCACTTCTATCGCAAGCTCTTCAAGACTGCGGCCAGCATGCAGACCGCTGCGGGCCGGGCCGAGGCCGAGCGCCGGGTGGAGGTCATGCGGGGGTATCTGGCGGAGTTGGGGGCGGAGATTTGGAATTTAGAATAATTTATACTTCTGAACTCTGGGAGGTTGCGGGATGAATCCGAGAGAACAATATCTGCCAATTCTCGTCGAAAAGAAAGAGATGACTATTATGGAAGTCGCTG
>CAZXZF010000123.1:4646-7540 GCA_964645095.1 uncultured Desulfocurvus sp.
CGGAGTTGGGGGAGTGAGGGGGAGGGGGGAGAAGATGGGGAAGATGGTGGTGGTGGGGTAGGGGGGCTAAGTGTTAGAAACTTGCCCATGTTATGAATATAAAAGTTGCGTACCCAGCCAGTGCCATACTCCCAACAGACCATCCAGACTTGATAATATTCAGGATACGACCTGTGGTGTTTGCCGGTTTTGGCGCTTGAAAAAGTTCAAACTCCATATGGCCCGATTGTATAGAAACGAGCCAGACAAAAATTAGCATGGTCGGAAGGGAAATAATGAGTGATATGCCGAAAAGTAAAGTTGGCAACACCCATGCCCAATGGAAGCCTAGTTTTGTGTTACTAAACAAGGCCATTGCGATTGAGACGGCAATGGTTACCACCATATGACTCTTGCACCAATTCGTTGCTTGAACTTGATAGGCCTTTGAGGACAATATTTGCTTAACGCTCATTTTGATTTGCGGGCTCATTGCGACCCTCCATGTGTGCCTATAGACTATATTATTTTGCGTAAGTTTGTAAAGCGGTTCTATCTCGCTAAACATACTCTATTCAAATTTTATAGATCTGAAAATTATCCCTTGACAACCCCTCCCATCACGCCTATCTACCCCGAGTCCGGGGGCAATCCCCGGCACGGCATACGTTCTTGAGAGGCGCGGCAACGCTGCACAGCCCGCCACAAAAATCCTCAGTTCCCACGCCGAATCGACCACTGCCCCGATAGAGCCATCCTGTCCCGGCCCGCAGCGACCGCCACTCGATAAGCTCTTCGCCGCCGTTTGACGTATTTTTGCGTCGCGCGGCCCCTCTCTTACAAAGGACCTATTTTGACCTTTGATTCCTTCGGTTTCCCCGCTCTGATCCAGGCCAACATCAAGAAAATGGGCTACACCACCCCCACCCCCATCCAGATCCAGGCCATGCCCATGGTGATGCAGGGCCGCGACCTCATGGGCCTGGCCCAGACCGGCACCGGCAAGACCGCCGCCTTCCTGCTGCCCATGATCATGCGCCTCATGAAGAAGCCCCAGATCGAGGGCGCGCCGCGCCGCGCCTACAGGCGCCCCCGCGCGCTCATTCTCGCCCCCACCCGCGAGCTGGCCGAGCAGATCCACGAGGCCGCGCTCGACCTGGGCAAGAACACCGGCATCCGCAGCACCACCATCTACGGCGGCTGCGCCATGAGCCGCCAGCTCCAGGCCCTGCGCCAGGGCACGGACATCGTGGTGGCCTGCCCGGGCCGCCTGCTCGACCACATGGGCCAGCGCACCGTGGACCTCTCCTGCGTGGAGATGCTGGTGCTCGACGAGGCCGACCAGATGTTCGACATGGGCTTTCTGCCCGGCATCAAGAAGATCCTGGCGGCCCTGCCCAGAAAGCGCCAGAGCATGCTCTTCTCGGCCACCATGCCCGACGCCATCCGCGGCCTGGCCGCCGAGTGCCTGACCGACCCCGAGGTCGTGCGCGTGGGCAACTCGAACCCTGTTGAGACCGTGACCCACGGCATCTACCCCATTGGCCAGCACCTCAAGACCACCCTGCTGCAGGCCCTGCTGGAGCGCCACAAGACCGGCTCGGTCCTCGTGTTCACGCGCACCAAGCACCGCGCCAAGCGCCTGGCCGAGACCCTGGCCAAGTCCGGCGTTTCTGCCACGTCCATCCAGGGCAACCTGTCGCAGAACCAGCGCAAGTTCGCCATGGACGGCTTCCGCGCGGGCCGCTACCGCGTGCTCGTGGCCACGGACATCGCCGCCCGCGGCATCGACGTCAGCCAGATCGAGCATGTGGTCAACTACGACGTGCCGAGCACGCCGGAGACCTACACCCACCGCATCGGCCGCACTGGCCGCGCCAGCCGCACGGGCGAGGCCCACACCTTCGTCACCGGCGAGGACGTCTCCATGGTGCGCGCCATTGAACGGCTGCTGCGCGAGCCGCTGACCCGCATGAAGCTGGAAGGCTTCGACTACAACCAGTCCGCGCCCGCCGGCGACAAGGAATTCCACCGTCCGCCCCTGGAGCCCCGTGGACGCCCGAACAGCAACCGTCCGGCCCCGTCCCGTGCGCCGTACCGCGCCTCCGGCAACTCCTACGGCAACTCGTCCGGCGGTGGCGGCAACTCCTCCTACGGCAATCCGTCCGGGAATTCGGACAGCCGCCCGGCCGTGGGCTACAGCAACCGCCCCACCAGCCAGCCTGGCGACGACATCTACGCCGCCGACAGGAGCAATGGCGACCGCCCGCGTGGCGACCGTCCCGGCTATGGCCGTCCCCAGGGTGCACGCCCCCAGGGCGCGCGTCCGCAGGGCACCGGCTACCAGGGCAACCGCTCCCAGGGCGCCCGTCCGCAGGGCGGCCAGGGCAACAACTCCGGCAACCGCTAGCCTTTACCCCCGCCTAAGCCTTGGCCCCTGTCGTGCATCGACATTGACGCCGGGCCGCACATGACCTAGTCCAGAATACCAGCCGCCCGGAGGGGGAGATTTTCCCCCTCCGGCGCGGCCCATCCGGATATTTGGCCCGCAGTTTGCTTACACATGCGCAACGCCTTCAACCGGAGTGCTGCATGGGCAACATTCTCATCATCGACGACGACGCCGAGGTCCGCGAGACCCTGCTCTCCCTCACGCGGCGCATGCGCCACGCTGGCGAGGCCGTGGGCTCCATCGCCGCCGGGCTGGCGCGGCTGCGCCTGGGCGGCGTGGACGTGGCGTTTCTGGATGTGAGCCTGCCCGACGGCAACGGCCTGGACGCCCTCTCGGAGATCAAGGCGCTGCCGGACTCGCCCGAGGTCATCATCCTCACCGGCCGGGGCGACCCGGACGGCGCGGAGTTGGCCATCCAGGGCGGCGTCTGGGACTATCTGCTCAAGCCCTCGCCCATCAAGGA